>JAHDDQ010000012.1:32691-57601 GCA_020629275.1 Tenacibaculum sp.
GGACAACCTTGTCTTGAAGCAACACCTGCAACGTCTGGACACTTATCTACGTTATCTTTAACTCCATCATTATCTTTATCTCCCCAAGGACATCCAACGTTTTCAGCTGGACCTGCCTCATTAGGACACTTATCTTTGTTGTTAGCAATACCATCACCATCAGCATCTGGACATCCGTTCATTGCTTTAGTTCCAGCTTCAGTTGGACATGCATCATCTTTATCAGCGATACCATCACCGTCAGCATCTGGACATCCGTTTAAAGCAGCTAATCCAGCTTCTTCTGGACATGCATCATCAGAATCTTTGATACCATCACCATCAGCATCTGGACATCCGTTGAATTCTTTTAAACCAGCAATCTCTGGACATGCATCATTCTTATCGTAAACACCATCACCGTCAGTATCTTTTCCACCAAAACGGAAAACTAAACCTAAACTGTGTTGGAAGTGATCTCTTACTTTATCAGCAAATTCTTTCTTACCACCTGTTTGGAAGCTTAAACCTAAGTTATCATTAAACCAAGTGTTGAATCCGAAACCAGCATTTAAAGTTCCTTCTCCTACATCTCCTAAGTTAGTATAACCACCACCTAAGTATACGTAAGGATCGAACCATGCAGTATCTCCAATTAAATGGTTAACATCCCACTTAGCGTTTAAATCAGCAGACCAGTATAATAAATCTGAATCATTTTCTGACACTACTGTTTTTACCTTGTTTAAAGATCCTGCTAATTGTAATGTAAATCCATCACTTAAATATCTTTCTGCAGTAATTCTAGAAATTGAAGGTAAAGTATTACTTGCCCACTCACTAGTACCAATGTAATCTTGTACATAGTCACCGAATTCAGATGGAATTCTAACATCAATGGTATTAATACCGAAACCTACAACCCAAGGATTGTTTTCATCTTGTGCGTTAACATTACTAAATGTTAAAAACGCAAACATAGCTAGCATAGCTAATTTTAATCGTTTCATTATCAAAAATTTAAATTAAAAGTTCGTTTATATATAACGCAAATGTAAGTTCTTAAAACTTATTTACAAAAGCAAATCTACAAAAACTTATAAAAAAAACAAGTTTTTGTTCCTCTTTTACGAAATAACATTTAGCATTTTACCTACTTTAACAAACGCATTTATTGCTTTATCTAGGTGTGTTTTCTCGTGTGCTGCAGACAGTTGTACTCGTATCCTAGCCTTCTCTTTTGGAACTACAGGGTAGAAGAAGCCTATAACATAGATCCCTTCCTCTAATAATTTATCTGCCATTACTTGTGAGAGCTTAGCATCATATAACATAACTGGAACTATGGCTGAATCTGCTCCTACTAAATCAAATCCTGCTTTCTCCATTTCAGAACGGAAATAATTTGTATTCCATTCTAATTTATCTCTAAGTGTTGTATCATTTGATAACAAATCAAATACTTTCAGTGAAGCTCCTACAATTGCAGGCGCTAATGAATTTGAGAATAAATACGGGCGTGATCTTTGACGTAAAATCTCAATAATTTCTTTCTTACCTGTAGTATACCCTCCCATTGCTCCGCCTAAAGCTTTTCCAAGTGTACCTGTAATGATATCAATTCTCCCTAAAACATTCTTTAATTCCAACGTACCTCTTCCAGTAGCTCCTATAAAACCTGCTGCGTGGCATTCATCTATCATTACCATTGCATTATACTTATCTGCTAAATCACAAATCTCATCGAGCTTTGCTACGATACCATCCATAGAAAATACTCCATCAGTAACAATAATTTTAAATCTATGGTTCTGTTTATTTGCTTCTATTAGTTGTTCTTCTAATGACTTCATATCATTATTACTATAACGATATCGAGCTGCTTTACATAAACGAACGCCATCTATAATTGAAGCATGATTTAAACTGTCTGATATAATTGCATCTTCTTTAGTTAATAAAGGTTCAAAAACACCCCCGTTAGCATCAAAAGCTGCTGCATATAATATGGTATCTTCTGTTTGATAAAATTTAGCTATTTCACTTTCTAATTCTTTGTGGATATCTTGAGTTCCACAGATGAAACGTACCGATGACATTCCAAAGCCATGTGTATCCATAGTATCTTTTGCAGCTTGAATTACTTCTGGATTGTTAGATAACCCTAAGTAATTGTTTGCACAAAAATTTATTACCTCTTCTCCGGTAGAAATTTTGATTACTGCGTCTTGTGAAGAAGTAATTATTCTTTCGCTCTTATACAATCCTGCATCTTTGATGTCCTGGATTTCCTTCTCTAAATGTTCTTTAATTGTTCCGTACATGCTTATATGGTTTGTGATGTAAAATTACTCAATTTCTTCAACTAAAATTGTATCATTAATATATACCAACATTTTTTTATTAATCGTATGGTTCAGTTTTTCTAAACTTGATGCATATTTATTGATTTGATTTACGTGTTTTTTATCGGGCATTCCTGTTTTATAATCGATAATCGTAACTTTTCCATCTTTAAAAACAAGTCTATCTGGAATTATTAAATCTTCTGCATCTAAAATAATTTCTCTCTCATTAAGGTTTTTAACCTCTGAAATATAATATTCATTTAATTGTTTGTGACTTATTAATTGAAAGAGCAACCTTTTTATAGTATCATGGTTTTCTTCACTTATTTCACCTAGTTTCAATGCATGCTGTAAAACATGTTCTACATCATCTATTGTATTGACCTTAGCCATTAACTCGTGAATTAGATTCCCATAGTCTATTGCCAGTCCTTGATTTGTAGCCCATAATTTTGAAGAACTAGACAATAGCGTAATGTTGTGTTGTTGCCAGGGAATGGATACAAAATTTTTTAAATACGTGGTTGTTGATTCTAATTGAATTTTTTTACTAATTCTATTTGATTCACCGAATATGTATTCTAATTTAACATCGTCCCATATTCCTTGTTCCTTTAGAAAGGAAATAAAAAGTCCTGAATAATAATTTGTGTTTTCAATATTTCTAGTGAGTTTCTTTTCAGTAATAATATGAAGTTGCTCTACCGCTCTAGTTAATGCTACATATAAAAGATTGAAATTATCCAACTCTAATTCTTGTCGTTGCTGTTCAAAAATTTCTACACCTTTGTCTCCTATAGTATTTAGTGCTCTATTATAATCAATTAAAAACTCATCAAATCCTCCATAAACCTCTGGTAATTCGTCAAACCATACTTTGGGCTTTACTTGTCTGTAGATATCTAAATCGTAAGGAAAGATTACTACAGGAAACTCTAAACCTTTAGATTTATGAATTGTCATTATATTAATAGCATCCGAACCTTCTGGAGACACAATACTTAAGGATTCTTTTTTTACTTCCCAGTACTCTAAAAATTCTTGGATATTAACTCCTTTTTGTTGTTGCTCTAAAACTACATCTAGAAAAAATTGTATGTATGCGTCTGAAGAATCAATCAATCTAAAGCTACGAATAAGTTGTTCTACCTTCTCATAAAATGGGAGTTGAAAAAATTGATCTATATTGAATTGAATATTATAACGTTGTAGTTCTTTAAAGAATTCAGTTATTGATTCTTTTATCAATGATTTAAAGAACAAGTGCTTTTCTTCTTCTATTTTTAAATGCTCGTGTAAAAATGTTAGGACGTCAAACCTTACATCTTCATTTGAAGGTTCAACAATCAACTGAAGCATATTAATGATTAAAGCTACTTTTTTACTGTTTTTTAATAGTAATGTTTCTGAAGAGATAATATTAATTCCTCTTTCTGAAAGGTAATTTGCTACCGCTACGCCTTCTCTTTTTTTACGTACTAAAATGCAGATCTCATTCAAAGAAAAATCTTTTTTCAATATTTCTATTTTCTCAAAAACTTTCTTTGGGTATTTATTTTTCTCTAATTCTTTATCGTTTTCTTTTTCTAAAAAAGAAATTGTTACACAGCCTCCTTTTTTTGTGTTATGCTCTTGATTATTTCCGGTCAAAAACATCTCAGCGTAGCGAGTATTCCCAAAAAAGTTTGCTATATGCTTGAAAAAATCATTGTTAAAACTAATAAGTTCGGAGTAACTCCTAAAGTTAACTTCTAAAGTTTTCACTTCTTTGGCTGCGTAAAAGTCGTTCGTAGATGTTAACCCTAAATTAATAAACTGATCTGCTTTTCCTCCTCGCCATCGATAAATTGCCTGTTTTGCGTCTCCTACTAATAACAAACCACTATTTTCTTGTGCTAATGCATTATCTATTAATGGTATTAAGTTCTGCCATTGCAATACTGATGTATCTTGCATTTCATCAATATAATAATGCATGAACTTTTGCCCTAATCGTTCATAGATAAATGGACTTGGTTGATCTTTGATGTTATCAGAAATTAATTGATTAAATTCAGCATTTAATCGAATATTATTTTCTTCCTTTAATACTTCTAGTTCTTTGTTTACATTATTTAAAACAGCTAACGGGATAATATTTTTTAATACGGAATTGTTTAACGTGTATAAGGGGTATGTTTCGTTGTATAGTTCTTTTGATTTATTGTATAGCTCATGTAAAACTTCGTAAATAGCATCAATACTCTCTTTAGAAGAAGCGTCTGCCTTTCCAGCATATAGCTTTTTTCCTTCATTAAAATTTTTATTTAATCGTCCTTCAAATTTTAGCTCATCAAACTTTAAACTCTTTAATTGTGTTAATTTTTTGAAGTGCTTCGGACATTCCCCTGAGTATGCAAAATCTGAAAATTCTAATCCATTATTTTTTATTACTGCTAACGCCTCATTTCCAATCGCTGCAAAAGAAGTTATTATCGTTTCATTTATTTTTCCGAGCTTTTTCTTTAGATTAAAAAACTCTTTAATTGATTTTTGCCTAAGCTTCCTAAAATACTTTACATCTTCTTCATTAAGTAAAATTCTAGCAAAGTCTTTTAGCTCGTGAGAAATATCCCATGATTTGTCTTCATCGATTTTTGATAGCGAAAAATCAATTAACAACTTCGTTAGTTCTTTATCAACTCCTATTTTGGAAACCAACATATCTACCGCTTCATTCAATAATGAAACTGCGTCCATTTCCACTTCAAAATTTAGCGTAAGCCCTAAATCGTATGCGAAGTTCTTTATAATTTTATGTGTAAAACTATCTATTGTAGTTATTGAAAACGCTGAGTAATTCTGTAATACTGCGTCAACTATTCTTTTACTTCTTTGTTGAATTATTAAAGGCTCTAAAGAAGTTTCTTGTAGTATAATTTGCAACAAATCGTTAGACTCTCCTTTAGAAAAGGTATCTAAATTTTTCAAAACACGCTCTTTCATTTCACCAGCTGCCTTATTGGTAAATGTAATTGCTAATACTTTTTGAAAGTAAAAAACATCTGTAGATTGTAATAATATCTTAAGATATTCTTTTACCAACGTAAATGTTTTTCCGCTACCTGCAGAAGCATTATATATTTGAAAAGTTGAACTGTTTTGCACTAAAAAAATTTTATGCAAATTAGTTCATTTAATAACAATAAGTCAACTATACTTAGATAAAAGTATCGTTGACTTTATAAAATTATTGTACAATTCTTAAAACGTAACTTTTTCTATTATTGAAACTTTTTAATAATCTTCTCATTCTGCCAAATGAAATCATTATTTCCAACTTTCTTCGCAAGTATTAAGCCTCTTTTTGCCACTTTAACGGCTTCCTCTCCTCTATTCAAGTCAGAAAGTATCATTGCTTCTCTAGTTACTTGAAAAAATAATGCCTTATCAGATTTTGTTACTTTTTGAATAAATTTTAAAGCTTTTGCTAAATCAGCTCCTGTTTCGTGAAAGTATAACGCTGCTTGAAAATAATCGGAATTACTGGGTCCAGAAAGTTCTTTATTAATACGTTTTGTTATTTTTTCTTGTTCTTGTACTTTAAGCGGTATTTCTAGTTTTATTCTTTCCCATTCGATAATCATTTTCGCACTATTTAGTGTAATATCTTGAAAAGACATTTCTAATGTTTCTAATGGATTAGTTCTTTTGATAACAGGAACCTTTATAGCAAACAGTGGTTTTTGATCTATATACGTTATCCAATTAGCACTCGTATATGAATACCATTTTATCTCCCAAGAAGCATCTCTATTAGGAAAACTTAACAATGTATAACTTCCTTTATTTACTATATTCCCTTTTACTTCTACAGGTTCGGAAAAGGTTATTTTAGTTGCATTATTCGCTCCTGTTCTCCAAGCTTTGTTATGAGCTAGTAGACCTGATTTACCAAAAATAGTTCGCCCTTTAACACTAGGCCTTGAGTAATCTATTTCTACTTTCGTAAGCCCTATATGCTGAATAATTTTAGCAGTTGGACTTAATTTCGGCATTTTCAGTTGACCATGTGTAGCTATACTAATTAGCATTAATACTACAATACTATATTTTTTCATTTTTATTCGTTTTGATTGAAGTAAACTGAAGGAGAGACTCCCATCAGCTTTTTAAAAGATTTGTTAAATGTTGTTTTTGAGTTAAATCCAGATTCTTGTGCTAATCCAAAAAATGTAAGCTGTTTTCCTTTTTCTGTATTGGCTAAATCGACAAATTCTTTTATTCGATAGTAATTAACATATTCGAAGAAATTCATCCCGATATTTTCATTCAATAATCGTGCGAGTTCTGGACTATTAACACCAAGCATTAGTGCTAGTTCTGTTTTAAGTAACTTACCATTTAGGTATGGTTTTTTCTCGAGCATTAACCTATCTAAACGTAATTTTAATTGTTCCATATCATCTATACTTAATTTTGATTGATGATATTTTTTTTGTTTTGAAACCTGAACTGCTCTCAACACTTGTGGGTATAACATTATATAATACGTAATAAATAATATTATTAAAGTTAACAGAATCCATATGTATGGTCTAGCATTTCGCTCTAGCATAGGAAAACCCAAAAAACTTGTTAAGAATAGCACTGTCCAAATCAATAAACAAATACCAGTAATTGTTAAAAAATTCTTTAAAAAACTAGCATGCAATTCGTATGAAATTTCATCTTTAATCTTCCTTAGAAAATCTTTAAATATTTTCCATCCCAACCACCAATAGCTTACGTTTACAATAATACCTACAGCATGACACGCATAAATTATACGATTTAACTCACCTGTCTTAAGTCTATCAGAAATAACTGTATCAGATGGAATTATAAAGTATAATAAAATGAATATTGAGTAGGCTATTCCTGGAACATAATGTAACAAATCTATCGTTTGATATGTTGTTTTGTGTAATATTGAACGTGTGAAAAGATAGATGGTTGGACCAAAAAGTAATGCTGAAAATTCAGACATAGCAGTATACCTAAAATTATAAATAACTAAACCACTACTTTGTATCACTTTTCCTAATAACCCCAAAGAGACTATTGCAATTAATATAACCATGAACTTATTTATGTGCTTTCTATTCTTGAATGAAAGTAGATAAATACCAAGTAAAAATAGGCTTTGAAAAAAGCCAAAATAGACAAGTTGATTTAGGATTATTTGCATGTACTTTTCTAAAGATTTATTTGATCAATTTACTGAATTACGAATTGATGTACGTTTTGCAATTTATCAAAGACAGGCAGAGGATATTTTTTAGCAAAAGACTCAAATTCTTTAGCGTTTTTCCATTGAACAATGTACAGTACATCAGCGTTATAATAATATCCAGCTGGAGACACCCCATTCTCTAATTTAATAACAATTTCTCCTCCTCGTTCTTTTGATTTAGCTTCCCATTTTTTATATAACTCTTCATTCTTTTTAGAATTACCCCAAAATGCTGTTGCTACAGTATACTTTTCTGACGCTACTGAAAATGAAATATCTCTTGGCATTTCATAATATGTTAGTTCAAATTTTGTAAATAAATCCCTTCGTTGTTGATGAAAATCAGGAACATTCTCAACTATATTCTGAAGAAACCCCTCTCTCTTTGCTTTACTTTCCCACTTCCCTAAAATAAAACTAGTTGGTAAATAATTTCCTAAGACTAATTTTTTGATAGCAAAGCCTGGTTGAGGTTGATAGCTGTATTTGAAAGCAACTGGAAAAGCAGTTTCTTTATACCTATCAAAAAGTGCTTTTGTATTTTTCTTAGTTGTACTTAAGAGCAAAACATCTAATACCTCTCCCTTTTTAAAGGTAAAAGTTTTAACTTTATTTTGTGTGTATGTTGGGATACTTACTAAACATAACAAGACAATTTTAATAATAAGTGTTTTCATAAAATATTGTGTTTTAAATCTGGATGTAAAACAACTACAAACCTTTTTTAAAACAAAGACTACAGAGGTACACTTACGGTATTTGTACAATAAAAAACTCTTTATTTGTTATATAATTCACACTAAAAAACAATCTGTTAAATTAACAATCTCATATCCCAATAAACATCCTCAATTCGTTCATTTTCTATATATTCGTTATACTTACAAACAACTAAATTCTCAATATGAATGATTTACTTACCATAGGAATGGCTCAGATATCTCCTGTGTGGCTAAATAAGACTTTAACTATTGAAAAAATTAAAGATTATATTAAAAAAGCTTCTCTAAAACAATGCAATTTGATTGTCTTCGGAGAGAGTTTACTTCCAGGATATCCTTTTTGGCTATCATTAACAAATGGGGCTGAATTTAATACTTCTTTACAAAAAGAAATACATGCACATTATATTGAAAATGCAATCCAAATTGAATCTGGAGAATTAGATGAGGTTTGTGCCTTGGCCAAAGAACACAAAATCGCTATTTATTTAGGAATCATTGAAAGAGCTAAAAATCGTGGAGGCCATAGTTTGTATTGCTCATTAGTATATGTTAATGAGCATGGAGAAATTCAATCGGTACATAGAAAACTTCAGCCAACATACGAAGAACGTCTAACTTGGTCTCCTGGAGATGGAAATGGTTTAAAAGTTCATTCGTTAAAACGATTTACTGTTGGTGGGTTAAATTGTTGGGAAAACTGGATGCCTTTACCTAGAACTTCTTTATATGCTCAAGGTGAAAATTTACATATTGCTGTTTGGCCTGGAGCAGATAGGAATACCCATGACATTACACGATTCATTGCAAAAGAAGCTAGATCTTTTGTTGTTTCTGTAAGTGGTTTTATGACTAAAGAGGACTTTCCAAAAGATACTCCTCATTATTCTGAAATTATAAAAAATGCTCCTGAAATCTTAGCCAATGGTGGCTCTTGTATTTCTGGACCAGATGGCGAATGGATTATTCCTCCAGTTGTTGGTAAGGAAGAATTAATTGTTACTACTATTAACTTTCAAAGAGTTTTAGAAGAACGTCATAACTTTGATGCTGTAGGGCATTATTCAAGACCTGATGTAACTAAACTAACTTTGAATAGAGAGCGACAATCTACAATAGATATTATAAACGAATAAAAAAACAATGACTTTAGCAGAACAAAATACAGCACTTCTACTAGTTGATATTCAAAAAGGATTTGATGATGAAAGCCATTGGGGCGGTAATAGAAACAATAAAGATGCTGAACAAAAATGTAGTAAAATACTGAAGAAGTGGAGAGCTTTAGGTTTACCTGTTTTTCATATCATTCACAGCTCTCAAGACCCTAACTCTAAACTACATAAATCTCATCCTGGATTTGAAATTCAAGACAATGTTAAACCACTTACCAATGAGCCTGTAATAATTAAAGAGGTTAATAGTGCTTTTATAGGCACAAACCTAGAACAGATACTTAAACGTCAAAATCTAAATTCATTAGTTATAGTGGGTTTAACAACTAATCATTGTATATCCACAACAACAAGAATGGCAGGTAATTTAGGTTTTGATACCATTTTAATTTCTGATGCTACTGCTACTTTTGATAGAATTGGAGTTAATGGTGAACATTTTTCTTCAGAAATAATTCATCAAACTACATTAGCAAATCTGAAAAACGAATTTGCAGAAATTATGACCACCGATGCTTTATTAGAGAAAGTATAAAATTAACCCAAACCTACATCTAATGACATCATTACAATAAAACCACCTATGAAACCTAGTGTGGAAATATCTGTATATTTATCACGTTGTGTTTCTGGAATTACTTCTTCTACTACCACAAATATCATTGCTCCTGCAGCAAATGCCAATGCATAAGGTAGAATTGGTGTGAAAAATGATACTGCTAAAGCTCCTAAAACAGCTGCTAAAGGTTCTACAATTGCAGAAAGTTGTCCGTACCAAAAGCTTTTTAATCGGCTTACACCCTGTCTTCTTAAAGGCATTGCTACAGCAAAACCTTCTGGGAAGTTCTGAATCCCTATACCAATAGCTAACGAAATTGCTGCAATTATCATTTCTGTTTGCTCCACACCGACTAACGTTGAAGCTGCTCCAAATAAGACTCCTACTGCAAGTCCTTCAGGAATATTATGCAATGTAATTGCCAATACCAATAATGTTGTTCTATGCCAATTTGTTTTTACTCCTTCTGCTTCATCTTCTTTAAAATTGATATGTAAATGTGGTAACCATTTATCCATACCAAACAATGCTAGCGCTCCTAATGCGAAACCAATAGCAGAAGGTATTACTTTAAGAAAACCTTCTCCTGGACTATTTTCTATTGCAGGTGCTAGTAAACTCCAAAAACTTGCAGCCACCATTACTCCACCTGTAAACCCTAACATTCCATCTAAAACCGCTCTATTCATTTTCTTAAAAAAGAATACTAAAGCCGCTCCTAAGGCTGTTAAACCCCATGTGAAAAGCGATGCATATAAAGCACTTTGAATTGGATGCTCCTTTGCAAAATCAACTAACTGATCAAAAAAACTCATATTATTTGTATGTATAAATTACTTGCGATTTTATTCGATATCGATAAAACCTTGTTATTTACTTTTATAACTAAAGAACCATCAAATGGTTCTTTTTCTACTACTTCTATAGAAACTCCAAGACTTATTCCTTGTTTATCTAAAAACTGTAGAAAACCCGAAGAGCTATCATTAACTCCAACACAAATACCTTTTTCGTTTTCGCTTAATGTCGTTAACAATCGTTTGTCTATAGGTTTAAAATTACCTTCTTTATCAGGAATTGGATCTCCATGTGGATCTTGTTTTGGAAATCCCAAAAATACATCTAGCTCATCAATTAGCTTTGGTGATTTTATATGTTCCAATTGTTCCGCAACCTCATGAACTTCGTCCCATGAAAAATTTAATTTTTCAACTAAAAAAACTTCCCAAAGCCTATGTTTCCTGATGATATTGACTGCCGTCTTAATACCAAACTCTGTTAATGTAACTCCTTGATACTTTTTATATACTACCAACCCTTTGTCTGAGAGCTTCTTTAGCATATCTGTTACTGAAGAAGCTTTTGTTTCTAGCTTTTTTGCAATAGCATTTGTACTAATTCCTTTTACAGAATTAGTGGCTAAATGATATATTGATTTGATATAATTTTCTTCAGATTGCGAAAACATAAATATACTTAAGTGCTACAAACATACTAATTTTTGTTGATATAATTAAATTTTTAGTCTTGTCTAAAAATTTAATTATATTTGCATAAAATAATTTTAAAATGAGTCTCAAAAATTCAATATTCTTTTTCTTTATTACATTACTTTCATTTGCCTTACATGCACAAAATGGCACAATTAAAGGAACAATTTACTATGAGGGGAAACCAATGAGCTATATTGATGTATACATTAAAGGCACGAAAAAAGGCGTTTCTACTAATAATAAAGGGAATTATATAATTAATAATGTAACGCTAGGCTCAAAAACTATCGTAGTTTCTGCTTTGGGGTTTAAGACACTTTACAAAAAGGTAACTATAACATCAGACACAACAATTACTCAAAACTTTACCCTAACAGAAGATTCTTCTTCTTTAGAAGAAATAGTTGTTTCTGGTACATTAAAACCTGTTAAAAAGTTAGATAGTCCTGTTCCTGTAGAAGTTTATTCTCCTGCATTTTTCAAAAAAAACCCTGCTCCTTCAGTGTTTGAGTCTATGCAGAATGTAAATGGTGTTCGACCACAGGTAAATTGTAGTGTATGTAATACTGGTGATATTCATATAAATGGTTTAGAAGGACCATATACTTTTGTATTAATTGATGGAATGCCAATAGTTAGTGGTTTGTCTACTGTTTACGGTTTAACTGGTATTCCACAAGCTTTAATTGAACGTATAGAAATCGTAAAAGGACCAGCCTCAACATTATACGGTTCTGAAGCTGTTGGAGGAGTTATCAATATAATCACTAAAAAACCTGCTTCTGCTCCTAAACTTTCTGTTGAGGCCTTTACAACTACTTGGGGAGAAGGAAACACAGATTTAGGATATAAATATAAAGTAGGTAGAACAGATGGTTTATTAGGTATTAACTATTTTAATTATCAAACTCCAATCGATAACAACAATGATGGTTTCACCGATTTAACTTTACAAGACAGGATTTCAATCTTTAACAAATTTAACTTCAAGCGTAAAAATAATCGCATTTTCACTATCGCAGGACGTTATATGTACGAAGATAGGTTTGGTGGAGATATTAACTGGACACCTTCGTTTAGAGGTAGTGACGAAATTTATGGTGAAAGTATTTATACTAGCAGATGGGAAACATTTGGAACTTATCAATTACCGACTAGTGAAAAGATAAATTTACAATTTAGTGCTAACGGACATTCACAAAATTCTTTTTATGGTGACACTTCCTTTAACGCTAATCAATACATTGGTTTTGGACAATTAACATGGGATACTAAATTTGGAGAGCATCACGATATTTTAATTGGTGCAGCTTATCGTTATACATTTTATGATGATAATTCTCAAGCTGATTTTGGTAGTAATGCTGTTACTCATTTACCAGGTCTGTTTATACAGGATGAAATTTCATTATCAAAAAGCAATAAACTACTTGTAGGAGCACGTTACGATTACAATAGTGCACACGGTAGTGTAATATCTCCTCGCTTGAATTACAAATGGAATTCTGAAAACAATGAAGATGTACTAAGAGTAAGCGTAGGTAATGGTTTTAGAGTAGCTAATGTTTTCACTGAGGATCATGCTGCATTAACAGGTGGTAGAGATGTAGTTTTTGAAGGAAAACTTGATCCAGAAACTTCATGGAATGCAAACATTAATTATGTTAAAAATATTGTTACCGATAACAGCACTATAATAAATATAGACGGAAGTGCTTTTTATACCTATTTTAATAATAAAATTATACCAGATTATGAAACTGATCCCAATAAAATTATTTATGCAAACTTAAACGGTAATGCAGTTTCTAAAGGTATTTCGATCAATACAAATATTACCATGCAAAATGGTTTATCTATTATTGCTGGCGCTACTCTTATGGATGTAACCATCACAGAAAACGACATAACTGAAAGACAATTACTTACTGAACGTTTTAGCGGAACATGGAATATTTCATATAATTTTTCTGCAATTGACTTAAAATTAGACTATACAGGTAATGTATATGCACCTATGGATTTACCGCTATTAGGAGACAATGACCCACGTGCTCCAACTTCACCTTGGTATAGTATTCAAAATATTCAACTTACAAAAAAAATAAACAGTAACTTAGAGATGTTTGGCGGCGTAAAAAATTTATTAAACTTTACTCCTCCTGCTAACAGTATTTTAAGAACTTTTGATCCTTTTGATAAAGATTTAGACCCAGTGAATCCTAACTTAACTTTCGATCCAACTTACGTCTATGCTTCTAATCAAGGTATTCGTGGTTTTATTGGTATTCGATATAAAATTCGTTAATGCATAAAAAAAATATTTTTATCCTATTTTTTATAGTTCTTTATTCTTTTGGTCAAAAGAATAAAGAACTATCGTTGCATGTTAAACAGTTTGAAGAAATCGCATCATTGCAACAAAAGCAAAAAAAACCAGTAATCGTTTTCTTACACACAAACTGGTGTAAATATTGCTTTGCCATGAAAAAAAATACGTTTACGAATGACGATGTTATTCATAAAATAAACACAAATTACTACTTCATTTCCTTGGATGCTGAGTCAAAAAAAGACATAATTTTTAACAACCATACTTTCAAATACAGACCATCTGGTATTAATACAGGTGTTCATGAATTAGCTATTGCTTTAACTGATAATAAATTGACCTATCCAAGCACTATAATCCTATCTGCTAACAATGAAATCATATTTAAAACTGATAGTTTTATTTCTTCTAAAGATCTCTTAATAATTCTAGATAAAATTACGTTACGCCAGTAAACACTAGAGTCCCACCTTAACATTAAGGACATATTCTAATAACATAAGTATAATTCACAAGTAACGTTACTTTAACAATACTGGCGCAGATTTGCATTCGATATATAGAAACAAAAAATGAAAAAATTTTTATTGATTGCACTACTTTGCTTGTGTAAAATGACTTTTGCTCAAGATAAAGGAACTGTTACTGGTATAGTAACTGATAAAGAGTTAAATAATGAGCCTCTCCCGTTTGCTAACGTTTTTATTAAAGGAACTAGTATAGGGGGTACTACAGATTTAGACGGTAAATACATTATATCTGCACCTGTTGGTAAACAAACTATTGTGTTTAGTTTTGTTGGTTACCAAACTATAGAAAAAGCAATTACCGTTGTAGCTAACCAAACAATAACAATAGATCAATTATTAGGGGCTAGCCAAGGAGTAGCTTTGGATGAAGTACAAATTAATGCTACTGTAAATAGAGAAAAAGAAAGCGCTTTATTACTCGAACAAAAGAAAGCTGTAGTTATAAAAGAAAGTATTGGAGCACAAGAATTAGCTAAGAAAGGAGTAAGTAATGCTGCTGCTGCTGTTTCTAAAATATCAGGTGTTTCAAAACAAGAAGGGTCTAGTAATGTTTATGTTCGTGGATTAGGAGACAGATATTTAAATACTACTTTGAATGGTTTATCACTTCCTTCTAATGATATTAGCAAAAAGAATATCGATTTAGGTTTATTTCCTTCAGATGTAATTCAAAATGTATCGATTAGTAAAGCTTATAGCTCTAATTTCTATGGTGACTTTGCTGCAGGAAATATTGATATTACCTCTAAAGAATATAAAGGAAAAGGATTTATTGAAGTAGAGTTAGGTAGCGGTGTAAATTCAAGAGCTGTAGGTAAAGACGATTTTCAAAAAACTGATGGATCGGGTGCTTTTGGCTTTTATGGAAGATATGGAAACGATCCTTTCGCTATTGTTTTATCTCATGGTTACAACACAAGAGGAACCTATACTCCAATTAATACTTCATTTACAGTAAATTCAGGTAAATCATATAATTTTGAAAACGATTCTCGCTTAAGTTTGTTTGGTACAGTTTCTTTCTCTAATAATTATGAATATAGAGAAGGACCAGTTGTTGATTTTAGTAATACTTTCAATAGAACATACCCGAACTCAAGAGAATATGAATACTCTACGCAAACTACTGCAATGTTTAATGCCTTATATAGAATTAGCAGTAGACATAAATTAAAATATACTTCTTTGTTCTTAAATAGTTCTTCTGATCAAGTTGGAGAATATGGTATTAAAGGTTTAGGTACTAACAGAGATGCAAGGAATGAAGCATTTTTCTCTGGAGGTAGTTCATTTCAGAAAAACATCCAGTTTAACCAAGATTTAATCTTTGTGAACCAATTAACTGGTAATCATAAATTTGCTGGTGATGATTTTGATGATGAAATTAAATTGGATTGGGGAGTTGGTTATAATAATGTTTTTGCTCACGAACCAGATAGAAAGAGAATTAACCTTGAAAACTATGCATTTGCATTAGATAATGATCCTACTACTAATCCAGTATTTTTAACCAATAACTCATTTGACAATCAACGTTACTTCCAGAAAATTGTTGATGAAGAATTAAATAGTAGAGTTAACTTAGCGTATAAAACTAGCGAAAAATTAACTTTAGATTTCGGTTATAATGGTAGAGTTAAGTTAAGAAATTTTGAAAATCAACGTTATGGTTACAACTTCAATGATGCGTCAAGAAACATACCTATTACAAATGTAAATAACCTAGATAATATATTCAATATTGAAAACACGCAATTCTTCAGAAACCAAACTGGAAAACTTTATACAATCGAATCATTTAGACCAATTCCTGGTTTTGAAGACAGTAACTTTGTTACATTACCTGGTCAGTTAGAAAATACATACGATGGTGAATTAATAGTTCATGCCGGTTATGTTTCTGCTGTATATAAAGCTAACGACGAGTGGACTTTTGTTCCTGGAATAAGATTAGAAAATATTAATCAGAGCATTAATTATGATGTAATAAACTTAGGTTCCAACGGAATTAACAGTGAAAGAGCTGTTGAAACGTTTGTATTACCTAGTTTAAATGTAAAGTATGCAGTAACTGATAATCAAAATTTACGTTTCAACTTTAGTAAAACGGTTTCTATTCCTGAATTTAAAGAGGTAGCTCCTTTTGTTTACGAAGGTGTTAACCAGAGAGTTGGTGGTAACTCTGACTTATTGAAAGATCCTTCTTTCTCAAATGTTTACAATTTAGACTTAAAGTACGAGTGGTTTGCTACCAGATCAGAATTAGTTTCTTTATCTGTATTTGGAAAACAAATAGAGAACCCAATCAACTTGGTAGTAGCAAATGATGCTACAGGCACACAACGTTACTTTAGAACAGGAGATAAAGCAACAGTATTAGGTGTTGAGCTGGAAGCTAAAAAGAATTTGATTATAAATTCTGACGATGAAACTCAATTATCTGCAGGTTTCAACTTTACTTACATGAATACTGATCAAGATTTAAAACCTTTACAAGGTTTATTCTCTGCAAGTTTCGATAGATCTAGCGATAAGTTACAAGGTGCTTCAGATATATTAGTTAACGCAAACATTACTTATAGTCCTACACAATTTAAAAATTACAAGCCTATTGCAACTTTAGTGTTCTCTTACTTCTCAGATAGAATAGACGCACTTGGGTCGGGTCAATTAGGAAACATCGTCGAAAAAAGCGTCCCTGTTTTAGACTTAGTATGGAAAAATAAAATTGGAGAAAATTGGGAGGCCAATTTATCTGTTAAAAACATCTTAGATCCTTCTATTCAAAGAGTTCGTGAAGGAACATCATTTGGTGATGTGATTTTATCAGATTACCAGAGAGGTATTACTGCTGGAATTTCTTTGAAATACAAATTTTAATTACAACAAAATCAAATAAATAATATTAAATTTAAATTAATAACGATGAAAAATAATTTTTTGCTAGGTTTAGCTATCGCAGCTTCTGTATTGACTTCTTGTGGAAATAACGATACAGCTGATATAATAATTACCGATAATAGTACAAACAACAATGGAGGAAGTACGACAAATGGTAAAGCTATTTTATTGAAAGGAAATTACACTCAAGATTTAATTTTAGATTCAGCAAATGAGTATATTTTAGACGGACCTGTGGTAATGGAGTCTGGAACTAAGATTGTGGTTCCAGCTGGAATGACAGTTAAGGCAAACAAAGGAAATGAAGTGTATTTAGCTATCGCTCAAGGTGCTCAAATTTTTGCAGAAGGTACTCCTTCTAATCCTATTGTATTTACTTCTAATTCTTCTGCTCCAAACGCAGGAGATTGGGGAGGTTTAATTTTATTAGGTTCTGCACCAATTAATTCTGTAGACGGAACAACTGCGACAACTGCAACTTCTGAAATTGCAAGTTTACCGTATGGTGGTTCAATATCTGATGATAACTCAGGTACATTATTATATGTACGTGTTGAGTATTCTGGTGGTAAAGTTGATGGACAGTCAGAAAATAATGGTATTTCTTTCTACGGTGTTGGAAACGGAACTAAAGTTGACTATGTTCAAGTATTTGAAGGTTTAGATGATGGATTCGAATTTTTTGGAGGTACTGTAAACGCTAGTTTTATTGCTGTTGCAAATGCTGATGATGATTCTATAGATTGGACTGAAGGATATACTGGTGTTTTAACTAATGTATATGTTAAACAAAATGTTGATGGAGATAAAGCTTTTGAATGTGATGGTTACAACACTGATATAGGAAACAACTCTAATCCAATTTTCTTTTCTGCTCCAACTATTTCTAATGTAACTATCGAAGGAATTGGTTCTGGTGGTGGTAAAGAAGCTATTAGATTAAGAGCTGGTACACAAGCTATCTTTGATAACGTATTAATAAAAGGTTATAAAGAAGGTTTCGATTTAGACGGAGATATGGGAGACAACCCAACTGGTCAAGGTGTATTAGATGATAAATTACAAGCTACTAATGTTAAATTTGACGATGTAAATACTGAAGTTAAGAACGATACTGGTTTCACATTTACTAATGCTGATTTCGTAACAACAAGTACTATAGCTGCAGGTACAGACTTTGCTACTTGGGGTGCTGGTTGGACTAGACAATAATTAGTTACTAGACACACAATACATAAAAAAAAGCCTGAGCACTAATGCTCAGGCTTTTTTACGCTTTTAATATAAATCATTTACTTGATTGCTATATTTGTGTCCTCTTTTCTAGTTTGAACACTAGCAACAGTATTTTGCTCGTAGTTAACTTCCTTTAACTCGCCGTTATTCCAGATAAGCCATTTTCCGACTTTTTTTCCTTCTTTATACTGAGCTACAACTTTTTTGTTGCCGTTTTCATCATAAGTTGCCCATGTGCCAGTTAGCAATTTATCTTTATAGAAACCTTGTTGTTTAATATTTCCGTTTTTATAAAAATAAGTTACTTTAACTTTATCTCCATCCTTTTCAAATAAAGGGTTGTTTTCTTGTGCAAAAATTAAGCTTCCTACAAATAAGCTTGCTAAAATTATTAATTTTTTCATATCTGACATTTTAATCATTAACATTCATATTACAAATATAACTATAATTTTACATTCAAGCAACTTTTGGTTAACATTAAATTAACATTAGGTGTTTTACCTGTTTTTTGAATGTTATTTTTGGTATATTTACTAGGAAATAAATATTAACCATTAAAAAACCTTATCATGGCAGTAATGAAAGTAATCGAAATCTTAGCTAATTCAGAAAAAAGCTGGGAAGAAGCAACAAAAAAAGCTATCAAACAAGCATCTAAATCAGTTAAAAACATTAAATCAGCATTCGTACAATCTCAAAGTGTTGTTGTAAATAATGATGAGGTTTCTGAATTTAGAGTAAACTTAAAAGTTACTTTCGAAGTAAAATAAGTTCATATAAAAACTACTACTATATACTTTTGCGGTTCATACAATAACCGCATTTTTTTGTTTCAAAATTAAAATACATATCAAAAATGGAAGAAAATTTAGCACAGCTAAAAACAATGTTAATTCAGTACGCACCGAAAGTAGTTTCGGCTTTAGTTCTATTAATTATCGGTTTATGGGTAATTAAACTTATAACAAAGGCAACAAGGAAAGTTATGGAAAAAAGAGAGTTAGATCCATCTCTTCGTGCGTTCTTGTCGAGCTTAGTGAATTGGGCTCTCAAAATATTTTTAATTGTAACCATAGCTGGGCAATTGGGTGTTGAAACCACTTCTTTCGCAGCCGTTATAGCAGCAGCAGGTTTAGCTATTGGTATGGCGCTTCAGGGTTCTTTGTCTAATTTTGCTGGCGGAGCGTTAATTATGATCTTTAGGCCTTTTAAAATAGGAGATTATATAGAGGCTCAAGGTGAACAAGGTACAGTTAAAGAAATACAAATTTTCACTACCAAAATGAATACTATTGATAACAAAGAAGTTATTATACCTAATGGTGCTTTATCTAATGGTAATATCATTAATTATTCTTCTGAAGACAAAAGAAGAGTTGATATAACTTTTGGTGTTTCTTATGATGCAAGTATTAAAGAAACAAAAGAAGTATTATTAAATGTTATTAATTCGACTCCATACACAATAAAAGATCCAGCTCCAGCAGTGTTTTTAGGTGAACTTGCCGATAGCTCTATTAATTTTACTACAAGAACATGGGTAAAAACATCTGATTATTGGGATGCTAATTTTCATATTATAGAAAACACTAAGATTGCATTAGATAATGCTGGTATAGACATTCCATATCCACATTCGGTAGAAATACAAAAAGAAGGTTAAACCTTTCTTTTTTGTGGAGTAACTACAAAATCTTTCAAATAAAAAGGTTCAAAATAAGCGACATCTTCGATGTCGTTTTTTTTGAACTTGTCATAACTAAGTAGTGCCATATCTTTAGCTGAAGGATAAGAATTACCACTAAAAATCGTATTATCACTCTTTATAATACTCTCACATTTTTCTGCTCCGTCACCTACAAAATAAATTCTCTTATTTGTATAATTTGAAAATGAGTTTTCATCAATTACCTCGGCCTTTATTTCTCTTACTTTGTTGTATTGGCTGTCATATACCGCAGAATACACTTCCATTCTTCTTGCATCAAGCATAGGTATAATTAGCGCGTCTTCAACTTTTAATGAATGCGCCAGTGATGTTAATGTTTCTATACTTATTAATGGAATATTCAATGCAAAACATAATCCTTTTGCTGCTGAGACACCAATTCTTAAGCCAGTATAAGAACCAGGTCCTTTGCTAACTGCAATGGCATCTAATGCTTCCTTAGCTATATTTGCTTCCTTAAGAGCCTCATCGATATAAGGGTGTAATTTTTCTGCGTGAGAATACTTGCCATCATTCAACTCTTTAAGTATAATTACTTCTCCATCTTTAGCAATGCTTACTGAACAATTTTTTGTTGCAGTTTCTATATTCAAAATAATAGCCATTCAATAAATTTTTATGCAAATATAATTATACTAAAAAAGAAAACCTTACTTTTCAGTAAGGCTATAATTCTTGAAAATTATTTTTTATAGGTTATTAGCTATAATAGTCTAATCTAAAATATTCTCTCCATAATAGAACTTTAATACTTTAGTTTTAAATACATAATCGTATTTAGCTCTAATTAACGCCGACTCCGCATTTACTAATCTGTTACGAACCTGATCGTAATCAAATTGTGTCATTGCTCCATAATCTAAACTAGCTTGTGCATTTTTAAATGCTTCTTTTTGTGCATCTAACGAAACTGTAGCAGCTTCAAATGTTTTTGCTGAAGCCTTAGCGTCAAGATATGCTTGCTCTATCGTTTGTTGTAGACGTAATTTTTCGCTTTCTAATGTTAATTGGGATTGTTCTTTATCTATTGTCGATTTTATAACTCTATTTTTTGTTTGAAAACCATTAAAAATAGGAATTGAGGCAGACACTGATATTCCATATTGAAAACGATCATTAAGTTGCTGGAAGAGATTATCATTTCTAAAACCTACTGGTAAATTATTAAATTGATTAAAGTAAGATGTTCCTACATTCATACCATATGTAAGAGTGGGATAATATGCACCTTTATTTATTTCATAACTCAACTCTGCATTTCGAATCCCTAGTTTTGATTTTTTTATCTCAGGTCTACTGTTAAGTGCATTTAAATAAACTTCGTTAGAGCTACTGTATAAAAGAACAATTGATGGTCTTTCAACATTTAATGTACCTACATCAAAACCTTCACTTGAAATTTGTAATAATTGAGATAGTCTCAGCAATGCTATATCTAAACTGTTTTCTTGCGTTACTACGTTTTGAGCATCATTTGCAGCAGTAGACTGTATATTTAATAAATCTCCTTTTGGTATTGCCCCCGCTTCAAATTGCGCTTGAGCTCTTTCTATTTGATTTCTGCTAATGTTCTCTTGAAATTTTGCTGTTTGTAAATTCTCTCTGGCAAATAACACATTTAGATAAGTAGTAACCACTTGTAATGTTATATCGTTTTGAATAATTTCTAAATCTAATTTACTACTTTCAACACCTAATTCGGCTTGCTTGTAAAGATTTAAATTTCTAAATCCATTGAATATATTTCCTGATACTGAAATACCTACGTCTGACCTGAAGTTTTTAGTGTTTTTGAGAACTCCTGTTTGATCTGGTGATAAGCCTTCACTATAACTATTACCAAAGGAGCCACCAACTCTTGGTAAAAACTCCCCATAAGCGATTTCCTTATCCTTAAAAGATAATTTCAAATTTAGTTTATTCTGATTTATACTAAGGTTATTATTCAAAGCATAATCTACACACTCCTTAAGTGTCCATTGCTTTTGTCCATAGGATATAGATGTAATTAGAAGAAAAGCCGATAGTAGAGTTAGTTTCGTATTTTTCAAAGTATTGTGTTTTTATAAGTATCGATATGACGACAAAGTACACAATATGTTACAAAAATTTTTAGCTAAATATTATTTTTTTGTTTTCTTACGGTATCTGTAAATAACATATAACAATAAACCTATTAGAATATATGGGAAAATCATCAAATAAGTAATTCCATTATTCACTCCTTCTGCCATAGTTTCGTTTCCTCCTTCAACTACTGCTTTACACATAGCACATTGTGCTGTTAAATTAATACTGAAGATGAAAAGTGCTAGAATTAGCAGTAATGATTTTTTAATATACATAGTAAGGAGATATCATTAAATAAACTATTACGCCAGTAATTGCGACATATAACCATAAAGGAAATGTAATTTTTGCTATTTTTTTATGCTGAGGAAATTGACCAAGCTTGGCTCTCATAAATGTAAAAAGCACAAAAGGAATTATTACTATTGATAATAAGATATGTGTAATTAAAATAAAAAAATAGATGTATCGTATTACTCCTTCTCCTCCAAAAGTAGTTGAATTTGAGGTCATATGATAAGCCACATACATTACTAAAAACAAAGCTGAGCATACTATAGCTGTTGTATTTAACTGCTCGTGTAACTTTTTGTTTCCTTTTTTGATCGCTATAACCGATGCTATTAATAAAATAGCAGTAATTCCATTTATTGTTGCATAAATTGGAGGAAGGAATGCTAATGGTTCAACATTAGGGATTTTTATTCCAAATAAAGCCGCCACCGCAATAGGGATAACAATAGACACTATGGTTATAAATTTCTTGTACTTTTTTTCTTCAACTATTGAACTACTCATCTAATAATAATTTAATATCTTCTTTCAACTCATGTATTTGATCTTCAAAACTCTCTTCCTGTAATGCTCTGTAATACATTATTGGATTACCAAATTCATCATACCTAGAACGGATATAACCTTCTTTATCTACCAAAGCAAATAATCCAGAATGATAAAAACCTCCGTGGTCTTCACTACCTTCTTCTCCTACTGGTAACTTAAAACCATTATTTGATAATTTAAATACTTCATCTTGGGATTTCCCTGTAAGTAAATGCCAGTTCTTGTGAGTTATCTTGTAATTTTTTGCATAATCATTTAATACTTTTGGTGTGTCTATATCTGGAGTGATAGAAAATGAAGCTATTCCAAAATTTGGATTTCCGAAAAATTCATTTTGGATAGTAACCATTTTCCTGTTCATTATAGGACATATCGTGGGACATGTGGAAAAGAAAAACTCAACTACATATACTTTACCCTCATAATCTTTATTAGAAATAGTTTTTCCTTCTTGATTTATAAACTCGAAGTTTGGAACCTTATTGAAGCGATGCAAATCAGCTTCTTGAAAACGACTAATTATTTTTGGAACTGAATAAATCCCGAATAATAGAATAATAAAAGATATTCCTATATATGAATAATTCTGTTTTTTCATCTTATTAATAGTGGTTGAAAAAAATTAAATTTCTCTATCAGCATTGTTCTTTTTTAATGCCAAACGATATTCAGCTAGCACAACTTTTACATCATCTTTCATCTTATCATTTAACTCGCCAACCGATTTCATATTATAACCAAATAATTTTCCTTCT
The DNA here is from genome assembly GCA_020629275.1 of Tenacibaculum sp. Classification (GTDB taxonomy): domain Bacteria; phylum Bacteroidota; class Bacteroidia; order Flavobacteriales; family Flavobacteriaceae; genus Polaribacter. The sequence continues at coordinate 56,621 of JAHDDQ010000012.1, forward strand.
TTAGCGTCTTTGTCATTGTCTCTTCCTCTAAGATTAACCTCTTTGTCTATTACAAAAGCTCTGGAAATATGTAAATTATCATCGAGGGAAATATTAGTTTTAAAACTTTCATAAAAAGCCTGAATTACTTCTTCTTCTTCAAAAACAAACTTCCATTTAACCATGTTCGTATAAGTACCAATTTCTTTTTCGATCTTTTGAACTTCTTCTTGTGCTCTTTTTGGAGCAATTACAACCATCTGAAAATCTTTAAAATCGTAGAAAGGTTTGTATATTTTTTGATTCAAATTAAATAATTCGCCTTTAATTTCATCTGGTTTATTCCCTAGAAATGCTACTACTGAAATTCTCTTTTTGAATGTATACTTATTATTCAAAAAAGAAACATCAGTAACACCTTCTGTTAACACTGGTAGTTTCGCAAAATTATTTATTCCCATTGATAAGAATATGTAAAATAACAATGGTACTATAAAGAGCGAGAAAAGAACAATATATTTTTTCTTCATTTCAAAAAAGTTTTATGCAAAAAAAAGGTGGTTAAAACCACCTATTTTATTGTTTACCATTTAATTAATGGTGATAATGTATCGTATAAATAGCTTCCTTCTATTAGCACTATGAATAATAGGTAAGAAATTAGAAAAACTCCAGTCCAAACGACAGCTCTTCTAAACCATTTCTTTTCACCTTCTAAGTGCATGAAAGCCCATGCAATATAATATGCTTTTACTAATGTTAAAATGATAAATATCCAATTTAACCAACTAGTTCCTAATCCGCTTAAATGTAATCCGTCTGGCTTATATATACCTAAAACTACCTCTACTGCTGTTATAATTGAAAGAATTGCTAAAACTATCCAAATTCTTTTTGTATTCGACTCGTGTGAATGTCCTGCCATTTTAAATACTTTATAATTATTAAACTAAGTAGAAGAAGGTAAATACAAATACCCAAACTAAATCTACAAAGTGCCAA
>JAHDDQ010000152.1:0-228 GCA_020629275.1 Tenacibaculum sp.
AAAATATGTAAATCTATGGTTAAATAAAGCTAAAAAAAAGAACAATCTTGAAAAATTACTTACAGGCTATGAGATAGCTAGTACTCTCTATATGGAAGATGAAAGGTGTTTAAAATACCTGGATAGTATTTTACTGTACAGTTTAAAAGCCTCTATTTATGATGGCTATTCTTCCTCTGCCTATAGAATGAAAGGGGAATATTTCTATAAAAAAAGAAAATTTAAAAA
>JAHDDQ010000152.1:238-9400 GCA_020629275.1 Tenacibaculum sp.
GAATTCTTCCTCTGCCTATAGAATTAAAATATTTATATAAAAAAACAAAATTTAAAAAAGAGCTAAAAAATTACTTGTTAGCAAAAAAATATGCTGATAGAGCAAAAATCCCGATAATGTCTTTTTTTATTGAGTATAATATTGCTCTTATTAAAGATAGGAATGGAGAACATGAAGAAGCATTAGAAATGCATAAGAAAAATTTCATTTATGCAAAAAATGAAATGAGAGGAAACTTCAAGCATTCTTACACCCAAACAATCTATGCCCTAGGTAATTCCTACAATTATTTAAATAAATTAGATTCAGCTATTTTCTATAACAAATTGGGATATAAAGAAGCAATTAATCTCAATATTAGTGATCAGAAATATTTTTTTATCCTTAATCAAGGTATAACCCATTATCTTAAAGGAGAGCAAAATATAGCTTTAGATAGTTTACTCAAGGCTTCTCTCTTTTTTAAACGAATTAAAGACTTACCCAATTCTTCAGAGGCATATTTCTATTTAGCAAAATCTTATGAAAAGATTGGTAACAAAGAGAAGTCTATCAATTACTTCCAAAAGGTTGATACTATCTTTAGAAAAACTAATGATCTTTTACCTGTATTAAGAGAAACCTATCGTCAATTAATAAGTCATTCAGAAAAAGAAGAAAATTTAAGAAGTCAAATTGATTATACGAATCAATTAATTAAACTTGATAGTATTCTTTACACTAATGAAATTTTCGTTAATAAAAACTTAATCAAAGAATTTGATATCCCTAGGTTAATTTCTAATAAAGAAAAACTTATTAAAAAACTTCAAAAAAAGTCAAAAAAATCAACTATGTATGTAGTTACACTAATCATAGTAATAACAATATTTATTGGTATATCTTATTATCAATTTTATAAGAAGAAATTTTACAAGAAAAAGTTTAATGAAATTATTTCAGATAAAGACATTAAAAAAATAAATAGTGAAAAAGATAAAATAGGTGTTTATACCAATACAAACATTAATGTTCCTGAAGAAATAGTAGTCGATATACTTGATAAATTACATAAATTTGAAATCAACAAAGATTTTATTGTGAGGAAAATTACACTAAGCTCTTTAGCAAAACAATTTGATACAAATACTAATTATCTTTCAAAAATTATTAATTTCTATAAAAAGACTTCTTTTTCTAATTACTTAAACTCTCTTAGAATTAATTATATTACTGAAAAATTAAAAGTTGACACAACCCTCAGAAAATTCACTATAAAAGCTATTGCAGAAAAAGCCGGATTTAGTAATTCAGAATCTTTTTCAAAAGCTTTTTTAAAAACAAATGGGATTAAACCATCTTACTTTTTAAGAGAATTAGATAAAATAACCCATAATAATTAGTCGATATTTATGAATATTAGTAAATTACAAGATAATAAGTTTCTCTTAATAAGAGATTTGATTTTTCTTTGCCAAGATCAAAAATCTTTTATTCATATTTATTTTAAGTTTTCTTTTTAGCTGTAAAAAAGAAAATAAAGAACTTTTAATAATAAATTCAAACACTAAACTTTTAGAGAAGAAAACTGACCTTTCCAAATCGGATAGGCTAAATTGGTTTTTAAAAGATCTCTTTATTGATTCCGTCCCAGGTATTAGTTTAAATAGAGCTTTTGATAGTTTATTAATTACCAATAACCCTAAAGAAATTATTATTGCTGTTATTGATTCAGAAATTGACATTGAGCATAACGATTTAAAAAACAACATATGGATTAATGAAGACGAGATACCAAATAATAACATTGATGATGATAAAAACGGGTACATTGATGATGTAAACGGGTGGAATTTTTTAGGTAACTCAAAGGGAGAAAACAATAGTTTTACCAACTACTCTTACACTAGAGTCTTAAAAAAACTATCTATAAAGTACGGGAATAAGGAGAATCTAGTCGTAATTGATTCTGCTGAATATAAAAACTATTTAAGAGCGCAAAAAAAATATGAAAGCCAGCTAAAGTATGCTAATGATGAAGTAGAATATGCAAATATGATAAACAATAGTCTAACTAATGTTGAAAAACACCTATCATCTTACTTTCCTGAAAAAAAATATGACATTAATTCTTTAGATAGTTTAAAACTTGTTTATCCCAATGATAAAAAACTACAAGAAACTATACTTATCAAATCAAATTTCATCAAGTTTGGATTCTCTAGAAACTACATAAATGATTATAAACTTAAAGCAGATAAGAGAATCAGTAAACTTTTAAATTTAACATTTAATAATCGTAAAGTAACTGGAGATAACCCTGAAGACATTAATGATATTAATTATGGAAATCATTTAGTTAGTAAAAATATTGACGTTTTTAAACATGGAACAGAAATAGCAGGCACAATACTTAGTGTAAATAAACAAAATATTAAAATAATGCCTGTTTGTATTTCTCCATATGGAGATGAAACCGATAAAGATATAGCAGTAGCCATTAAATACGCAGTAGATAATGGAGCTAAAATCATAAATATGAGTTTTGGGAAAGAATTTTCTAGTCATAAAGAATGGGTCTTTGATGCCATAAGATATGCTGAACAACGTAATGTTTTGATAGTTTCTTCAGCTGGAAATTCAGGTTATAACTTGAATAACAACAACAACTATTACCCAAATGATAATATTAATAATGGAAAACAAGTATCTAATAATTTTCTTTTGGTAGGAGGAATTTCAAACAACCTAAATAATAAGCTACTTTACAGCAATAGTAACTATGGAAATATAGATGTAGATTTACTAGCTCCAGCTGTTGATATTTATACTTCTTTTCCAAGTAATAAAAATGATTATGATACTGGAACTTCTCTTGCTTCTGCTATTACTTCTGGTGTAGCAAGTTTTATTTATCAAAATCAGCCTAAATTAAAAGTTTCTGAAATTAAAAATATTTTAATGGATTCTGGATTAGAATTAACTCTAAAGGTCAATACACCATCAAAAGACAATAAAAATAAAACCACTCCAATTAATCGATTATCAAAATCTGGAAAAGTTTTAAATCTGTATAATGCTTTAATTTTAGCAGATAGTATTGCTAATAACTAATAAAAAATACTCCTAATAATTATTAGGAGTATTTTTTATTGTTGTTATGTTTTCTTAGAATTAAATACGCTTCCTAATCTCTGCTAAACTATCATCAATTAATAATTTTCCATCTCTATAAACTTCTCTTAGCTCTCCTTGTTTTTCTTCTTCCCAAGAAACTTGATCTATTAGTGTATAAATTCCATTTTCCTTTTCAATTTTAATCAATCCTTTAGCTGACTTTTTAGTTCCGTCATCTGTAATAGGATCTTTGTAAATTTCTCTTCCTTCTCCATTTACTTCACCATAAGTTGCTTTCATTGCGAAACCAAACGTATCTCTAGTATTATATTGATAGGTAAAAGAGCCGATACCTAACACAACATTCGTGGATGCAAATCCTTTTTGTTTCAAACGCTCACAAATTTGAGTAGCCCTAGCTAACGTAATACTATCGCCATAAATAGCTCCAATATGTGAATCTAACTCCTTATATTCTTTATCATTAGTTTTTCCTCCAAAAATATCCCAAAGTAACTCTATAACACCTTTTTTCTCTTCTATAGATTTTCCATTCGGATTACCACAAATAATATTAACAGGATCTCCACTATCTGGACGAATAACTACTTTTCCATCTCTTGCTAATACTTCCTCTTTTAAATTTGGAAGGTATTCCGTTAATACTTTCCATAAATCCCAAGTATCAGAAACTATAGATACAATTCCGTTAGGATACACCTCAGTTATTAAGCGTTTAAATGTTTCTTCTTCTCCGTTATTGGTTCCCATACACATTACAGAATGCTCTGTAGCAGCTACAGATCCTCCTATCAATTCAGTATCTGAATTTGCATTATAATATTCTTCTAAGAAATCTACTACAGGAATAGTATCTGTTCCTGCAAAGCTTAATAAATGTCCTGATGCGGAAACAACAGCAGCTTCTAAACCTGCCATTCCTCTCATTGAAAAATCGTGTCCTTGCCAATCAACAAACTCTGGTATAGAAGAAGTTTCTTTAGCGTATGTATCTAAAATTTTTCTGTATTGTTTTGCTATGGTTGCAGAATTACATGGCATCCAAACTGTTGTGGATAATAATGTTTCAAAATAATTTGTTAACCAAAAAAACTCTGGTAACGTATTGTACATCGTAAACATAGGAACTCTAACAGGTACAGAAACTCCTTCTGGTAGGGCTTTTATAACCATTGGTAAATATCCTAAATCATGTAATGCTTCAATATGTGAAATTCCTACTTGATTTTCGCCTAAATAATTATTAATTCTTCTAGCATACTTCTTTACAATTTCTTCCTTCGGTTGCTTAAAGAAATTAGTTGTAAATTCTTCAATCATATATTTCTTAATAAAATATTGGAGTCCAAAAAACACTACTTCATTAACCCCTTCTATTCTACTCTTTCTTGGTGTCCAATTTGAATATACTAATGTTGTATTATCTGGATATTGTCTTCTGTGATCTACTTTGTAACCGTCTGTATATAATAATGGATTCATAATGTTGTTGCTGTTTATTCTAATTAATTTTTAATACTATTTTTAATCTCAAAAAGTATTTCATTACTCTTATATTATTCTTCTATTTTCAAATAAGGAGCATTATTCCTTCCTTTTTCTGTTGGGTATAAAATATGTACCTCTTCACTCTGAGTATATTCTTTTGTTGTAATATTTAAAGCTGACAATCTACCTTTAAAAGCTGCTCCTGTATCTACATTCCAAACGTTACAACCTTGCATTGGTGTATTTATATTATATCTAGTAGTGGGTGTGTGTCCTATAAATATTTCATTAAATAATAATAGTCGTTTTGGGTATAACACCGAATCTTTTTTTATTCTTCTATCCATAGTAACAGCTACTTCCCACAAAGTTCTGTCCCAATTATAGTTTGATTCATGAAATTCTTGCGCGGGCCCGTGCATAGAAGTAAAGCCAGCATGAATGAATAATCTATTTTCTCCATCTACATGAAATAGTTTCATTCGTTCTAAAAACTGAATATGTTTTCGTTTACCTTCTTTTGTGTACCTTTTATAACTTTGTATAGTCATTTCTCCTCCGTGAAACAACCAAATATCGTTAGTTATACCTTTTTTTAACCAGTTTTCACAATACACATCATGATTCCCTTTTATAAAAATACAAGTGTATCTTTGTTCTAACTCGATTAAAAAATCCAGTACTTGTGCAGATTCACTCCAACCATCAACATAATCTCCTAAAAAGATGAGTTTATCGTTGGATGCTAATTTTAACTTTTCTAGCAATTGTTGTAGCGCTCTTAAGCCTCCATGAATGTCTCCTATTGCGAATGTTCTCATAACTTATTTATAAAATCTATAAATATAGGAGGTACGGCATCTGTTAACCAAACTTCGTTTTCAGATTTATAGAATTGATAACCTTCTTTGAACATTAATTCAGATTGTATCTTTAAAATTATTGGTTTTCCTCTTCTACTACCTACTTTATTTGCTGTTTTTAAGTCTTCACTTAAATGGACGTGTTGTCTACTCATTTTCTTAAGTCCCTTTAACTGAATATTATCTATAAATTTAGATACTGTTCCATGATACAAAAACTCTGGAGGTTGTATTGATTCCAACTCTAAATCAATATTCTGTAGAGAATGTCCTTGATTTGCTCTTATTTTAGATTTATCTTCATTGAAAACAAAACGTTTCTTATCATTAGTTACTACTACCTCTTCTAAAATATCCTTAGTTATATAGAAGTTTCTATTTTTAGCTTTTTGAATTAACTCATGAACTTCTGCCCAACCGTTTCTGTCTAATTTCAGATTGATTATTTCTGGTTGATGTCTTAATATTAAGCTCAAGAACTTACTTATTTTTCTATTTTCTTTCTCATTCATTTCTAATCATTTTTTTATAAATATTATAGTTTTCTACATCATAACATATGAAAAAAACTGTCTCTACAATAGGATGTTTTTTTACCGTTTCAATAGCTATCTCTGCTGCTAATTCTTTTGGAAAACGGAAAATACCCGTACTTATGTTAGGGAATGCTATTGTTTTCAAATTATTCTCTTTTGCTAAAAGCAAACAGTTATAATAACAATTAGATAATAATTGTTTTTCATTATCTCCACCGTTATTATAAACTGGTCCAACTGTGTGAATCACTTTTTTAGCTGGTAAGTTTCCAGCCGTAGTAATTACAGCATATCCCGTTTTACACTTTCCTTGCGAGTTTCTAATTTTTTGACATGCCTCTAGAATGGCTTTTCCTCCTGCTTTATGTATAGCTCCATCTACCCCACTTCCTCCTAATAAACTAGAATTAGCTGCATTTACTATTACATCTACTTTTAATTTAGTTATATCACCTTGTATAACTTGAATTTTCATTTTCATTGAACTAATCTCAAAAAATTATTCACTTGTTTATTATTACTTAAAAACGGTTTTTCTAAAGGAAGAATTAATTTATCTAACTCATTATTTAATACATGTTGATACTGCTCGTTTACAAACTCTGATATGTCTTCAATTTCAATGATATCCTCTTTTGCATACTTCACAATTTCTTCGTTTCTAATTCCTAACTGTATCGCTCTTCTTTCTAACTTCCCTCCATATGGATCGTGGTCTGGATCCCATTGTAATCTTATTGATGAACTAGCTACTTCTTCCTTCCAATGTTCTACATCTTCGTATAAATCTTTTTGAAAATTAGAATATACTGCTTGAGATAAGTAGCGTTCAAAAGCTTCTCTTTTTAAATGAATTGCCAACACAACTTCTTGTCCCTCTTTTGTTCCCCAACCATTACGATACATCATCCATAAAAAGTTAGGCTTAATCCACGTCATTCTTGTATACTTAAAAGGACCTCCAAAAAACTGATTTTTCACACCAAAATTACCAATAGCTGGTCTATATGACTGATAAACAATTATCTTATCTTCGTCGTATTGTGCCATAATATGATGTCCTTTATCTGGCCATTCTTCTAATTGTTCTTTGTAATTCTTTATTTTAATCTTCATCATTTCTTTTTCATTATTTTTTTCAAACTCTTTCATAAGTGATATCTGTTCTTAACACATATTTTTCTCCACAAACTATTTCTTTGCCTTCGTGTCTCAATCGATGTTTAAAAACTAGGGCTGTTTCTTTTTTAGGTGTTATTTTATCAAATTTTCTAAACTCAGTTTCTCCTCCTTCAAAATCATCATTCAAGTAAATTAGAAAAGAAAGTCTCCGTTTATATGTATTTTAAACCTCTGCCCCTTGGTATACTTATACACATGGAACATTTCATTTAGTCCAATAGATTTATAAAACCCTACTTTTTGTGATATAAGTTATTTTATTCTGTCCCAAACGTTTATCTATGCTTCTTCAAATTCTTTAGTTTTATAATCTGATAAGTAATTTTCACATTCTTCATTTGACAAAAAATCCTTAGTTAAAAAAATATCACCATATAGTGTTTTCTTTTCCATTTTCGTATGCTTAATTAAACTACTATTAATCTCTGAGTTCAGCTAATTTAATTTGTTGTACTTCTGGTTCGTCTCTAAAGCTATCTGTAGTATAGATGGCATTAAAGTATTTATTTAAACCGTCAGTTCCCTTACTAAATATCCCATGACTTACTGCTAAATATAGATCGCCTGCGTTTTTATTTTTCAATTCTTCTGCTAACCCCATAAACGTTCCTCCTCCATCGCATATATCATCAACAATTAAGCACGTTTTTCCTTTTAAATCTTCCTCATACACTTTGAATCCTTCCAATTTTCCATTGGTTACGTTTCTCTTTTTTGAACATTCTATTACTTCTATTCCTCCTAGATATTCAGATACTTTATAAATCTTTTTCAGCGCCCCTCCGTCAGGTGAAATAAGTAGTACTTCTTCATTTATATTTTGTAATATCTTCTCTATAAATCTATGATTAGTCATCACAAAACAATTGTTCAAAACTGCTGAAGTTACTTCTGAATGCGGATCAAAAACTGTTACACTATTGAGTTTTTGTTGGTTTAAAATTTCAGCATATATTTTTACAGTTAGAGGCTCTCCAGATATCATAACACGATCTTGACGTGCGCCTGGAAAATAAGGTAAAAATAAATTTATCTTTTCAACTCCAGTTCTTCTCAAAGCATCTATGGCACAAAGTAAAACTCCTAAGTCGTTAAAAGAATTTAATCGTGTAGTAATGGTTACTTCTGCCACTTTATCTAGACTCGTTTTTAACTTTATATGAGGTTCTCCACCAGAGAAAGTGAATGATTCAAATACAATTTGATTTGCTCCTAGTGGCGAAAATGTTGGATCTAAATTTATAATCATTTGTGTTATTTTTACGCAAATTTAAATTATAAATATAGATAATCAAAATAATTTGTGTAAAAATTACACTATCTTAATTTCAAAATGGAAATTTTTAGCAATTAATTCGTCATATTTCTTTTTATTGAACTTAAAAAGTTTTGCTGGTCTACCGCTGCCCTGCTGATGAATTTTATCTGTCTCTTCAACGATGCCAAAACTTAATATTTTCTTTCTAAAATTTCTTCTATCAATTTGATGTTCTAGAATTGTAGCGTACAAATTTTCTAAATCAGAGAAAGGGAATTCTTTATTAAGTAAATCAAAACCAATTGGTTCATATTCTAATTTAGCTTTTAACCGTTCTTTTGCAGTAGTAAAAATAAATTCATGGTCAAAAGCTAGGGAAGGTAAATTATCTATTGGAAACCACTGTGCTTCTTCTGCATCAGTATCTGCTTTGATGGTGAAATGATTCGGTCGTACTAAGCCAAAATAACTTATAGACACCACTCTATTACGAGGATCTCTACCTGGTTTTCCAAAACTATATAATTGTTCTAAATAATCAATCGTAACACCAGTTTCTTCTCTCAGTTCTCTTGTAACAGCAGTTTCTAAGGATTCGTGTTCTAAAACTAAACCGCCAGGTAATGCCCAAGAATCTTTAAAAGGTTCCACTCCTCTTTTAATTAATAAAACAGATAGTTTTTTTGATTCATAACCAAAAACAACCGCATCCACGGCT
>JAHDDQ010000013.1 GCA_020629275.1 Tenacibaculum sp.
GTAAGTTCAAAAATGAGTGACGATAAGAAAAGTCAAACGTCAAGCTATTTTGCACCGCGTTATTTTGATATTACAGACAATCCAATGTTTTATGGTGAATTAGATGTTGAAGAATTTAAAGTAGGAGATATTAAAATAGTACTAAGTGTATATTCTCCAAATAAAAAACATTCAGCCAAAAAGATAAAAACAACAATGGAGAAAATGATGCAGGCACAAAAGGCATATTTAGGAAGTGTTAATAGTACTGCACGTTATGATATTTACTTATATCTAGCCGAACAAAAAGAAGATTCACCTAAAGGATTTGGAGCGTTAGAACATCATACATCCACAGTAGTAGTTTTACCTGAAGCAATGCCAGATGAAGCATTAGCTGAAAGCATGGTAGATGTTGTTTCTCATGAGTTTTTTCATATCGTGTCTCCTTTAAGTGTGCATTCAGAAGATGTACATTATTTCGATTACAACGCACCTACATTTTCAAAACATTTATGGATGTATGAAGGTGTTACAGAATATTTTGCCACATTATTTCAAGTAAGTAAAGAATTAGTTAAAGAAGAAGAATTTTATTCGAAAATAATGGATAAGATTACTAGAGCTTCTAAAATGAATGATACAATGAGCTTTACTAAAATGAGCGAAAATATTTTAGAGAAAGAATATCACGATCAATATTTAAATGTATATCAAAAAGGAGCTTTAATAGGTATGTGTATCGATATTTTAATGCGAGAAGAGAGTAATGGTAACAGAGGTATTTTATCTCTAATGAAAGAACTGTCTAATAAATATGGAAAGAATAAACCTTTTGTAGACGATGCTCTTATTGCCGAAATTACAAGCATGACGTATCCTTCAGTAGGAGAATTTTTAACTACCCATGTTGTTGGAGGTACACCAATTGATTACACGATCTTCTTTGAAAAAGTAGGTTTAAGTATTGCTGATTCTAAAATAAAAACAAATTACCTTCAGAATGCTGGAGTGAATATCGTAACTGCCGATCCTAAAACGAGAAGTATAATATTTACGGAAGGTGTAGTGGATAATAGTTTTTGGAATGAAAACGGAGCCAAAAGTGGTGATATCATAAAAAGTGTAGATGGAGAGGAAGTAACACTAGCCACTGTTAATCAGGTTTTAGGTAAAGTATTTATGTGGAAACCAGGAAAAGAAGTAGAAGTAGTATTAATTAGAGAAGGTAAAGAAATCGTAATAAAAACTACAACAACTCAATCTTATACTAAAGGGAAAGGGTTGAAACAAAAAGATGACGCAACACAAAAGCAAAAAGAATTGTTGAATGCTTGGTTAAAAGGATAAACTTTTATTCAGATAAAACGCAAGAAATCAATAAAAATGAGACTAAGAAATTAGTCTCATTTTTTTAATCATAAGTTTTCAAACTTCTGGAAATACTTTTAATTACAAGCCTTCCATACAATTATGGAAGTTAGTGGTCGCTACTAAAAGACTCGCTGCAGCAAGAGCACAAGGAAATACTAAGACTACCGCAGGAGTAATACAAGCACCAGTAAAGCTAATGCCAGCTAAAACAACAGCAGCCCCTTGTAACCAGCATCCTGGAGCAAGAGTTACTAGTATCGGTCCCCCTGCAGAAACTCTAGCTGCAGAATCATGTTCTATAATCTTTAAGCTGTTTACCAATAAATTGTATTTTGTGAATTCCTTTTTACTAGGATTCAAAGCTAAAATATTATTTTCCATATTACTTATAGCATTTTTGAAATCACTCGATTCTACATCCTTTCCAAATTTTTTAATAATGGTTATCTCATCATTAGTCATCCAACCCTTAGCTAAACTAATATTAAATATTTCTTCTGCTGTATGATTTTTTAATTCAAAATAATCATCAGGAACTATTAAATCAGTATTGAATTTATCATTTATTGCTTTCAGTATCAACTTACCATTCTCAATATCTGTTAGATTAGTTTTTTTAACGGCATCAAATTGTATTCTATCTTTAGAGATTATATCATTATATAATTCATAATTGAAAGTATGTACAGATTGGGATGGTTGCTCTTCAATATTGTCATATTGACTACATGACATAAAGATTGTTAATGAAGCTAACATTATTGCTAATTGAGGCTTTCTTAAAAATTTTAGTATACTCATTTTTTTGGTTTTTAAAAGTTAAAATATTTTTCCATATTGATTTAGCCTCATTTTGAGCCTCAGTACTAGTTAGGAATTAAAACTGTGTTGAGATGGTTACTCTCTTTAATTAGTGTCTTTACCAAGGTTTGATTTTACTATTTACATAGTCGTGCTTAAAAAGTGTAAAAAAGTTACCCAACTATTTTATTTTCTTTCAGAATAAAATAATAAGCATCTAAAAATGAGATAATTAATTGTTTTTTATAAATAATTATAATTAGAAAAATATTGATATATAGCTGCTAATCAAACCTAATGAGAGTTAAAATATTACGATGTTTTTAATTGAAAGTTTCTAACGCTAAAAGTTACAAAAGCTAATACGATACAGCTCGTTATTAGTTTAAATAGATATACGTTAGAACTCGAAAGTCCTCCGAAATAATCAGTTAACGAAATTGCATTTATATTAGCATACGTAATCATAAAGAATAGAATTTCAAAAAACTTTTTCCCTTTAGTTAGGAGTCCAATTACTGAAGAAAGTAAAACAATAAACAAGGCACCAACAAGAATTGTAATGATCTGATACATGCTTCCAGAAATGGAAAGTTTTACTAAAAGCGGAGTAGTTAAAAGAATTAATAATGCAGTTGCAGATAATACTTGAGAGCTTAGAAGTCTTAATAGAGGTTTGTTACTTGTAAAGCTAAAATAATAAGTGTTATTTATAAACTCTTTAACAGTAACTCTGGAAATTCTATGTACTTGTAAAAACCATAAAATAGGCAATACGAACCGATGACCAATAGTAGTAGGAACTATACCTAATATTAAAAAACCAATCCCATTAAGTAGCCATAACCACATATTGCCAGCTCTAATTAATAACATGAATTCTGTTTTTAGTAATGGTAAAATTGTAATTGTAGAAGTTAAATTCTTTAAACTTTTAAGATCAATTTTATTGTATTCTACTTTTTGCAGTTTTCGAGTTAAAGGGTTGGGTAATTTTATATGATTCTTAATGTCGAAACGATGAAAAAGTAAACTGATAAGAGGTATACTAAGAAGACTAATCCCCATCCATAAAAATCGACTGTAAATAAAAGATAACGGAAAACTCATACCATTAAATTCAAACTTTTTAAACGTACGGTTTCCTTTTGATGTAAAACCAATATTAATTTCAAGATTATCAATACTATTGTTAGTATGAACTTGTACTTGATTTTCAATTTCCCGAATCGCAATCTTACTTCCTAATACATCTAAAGTGAATTCTCTTTGAGACGTTATTTGAGAACCAACTAAAAAGGCAAAAAAGAAAAAGAAAGTAATATTCATTAATGTAGTATATCTTCCCAAGATGATTTCAAAAATTATTGCGATTACACTAATTATAAGCATAGCGGGTAAAGTGATGCTTAAATAAGGGACAAGAAATTCAGAAAACTCAAAAGTATATCCATCATTATACATGAAAAATAGAAGAATACTCATGCAAAAAATAGCTAAGACTATGGTGAGGAGAATTAAAAAATTACTGATCACTTTGGTAAATAAATATTTGGAATTACGCAAAGGAGTCGAAGCTATAATGAGTCCTAATTTTGTGTCAATATCTTTTTGTATACTACTATTTATAAGGTAGAAACCAATTAAACTTAGAAAAATAGTAGACATAATAGCGGTTACGTAGCCAAACCAAGAAGCATTATAAAAACCTACGTAACCATTCACACTTATGGTAGAATAATTAGCATTTGGCTCGGGAACAAAAGTATATGCTATGGCTACACTAACAAAAAGAGTTACTACAAAGTTGTAATTTCTAGTACGTTGTATATAATCTGATTTTATGATGGTTAAAAGTGAATTCATGTCATGAAATTTTAATTAGTATTATAATAAGAAGAAAAAAGAATAAATAAATTAACCAGGTGTATGGCTTAAATTAAACCGTATGACCTCCTATATGTATTTTTAATTAATGAGCATCGTATACGCCTATATGGAGATTTTTAGAAGAGGCTAAAAGTACTGCTATGATGCATAAGATTGTGGTTATAAATAATAGTATACGTTTAATATTTTTAGTGTTTTTCATGATGTTTGAGTTTTTGTGATGTTTAAATAGGCATCTTCTAAAGTTGCTGTTACTGGTGTAGCTTTTGGTAGGGTTAATTCACTAATAAACCGCACCAACAATTTCCCTTCTTTTAACAAAGAATGAATAACCAAATGTTTTCTTTTAAAATCATCGAGTTCAGATCGATTTATGTAGATTTCGTAAACATTACCTTTTATGGAATTGATTAGAACTTCTTGTTTTTCATGAGCCAATAAACATCCGTTTTTCATAATAGCTACTTTATCAGCTATAGTATCAATATCTGAAACTATATGTGAAGAGAGAATAACAATACTATCGTTAGCAAGTTGATGAATTAAATCTCTGAATCGAATACGTTCTTCAGGATCTAAACCTACAGTAGGCTCGTCAAAGATTATTACTTTAGGATTATTTAATAAAGCTTGTGCAATTCCTAAACGTTGTTTCATTCCTCCAGAATATGAACCAATAGGTTTTTTAGCTACATTAATTAAATTAAGCCCGTGAAGTAATTGTGTAATTTTAGTATTTAAATTATTACCACCTACACCTTTCATTGCAGCTAAATATGATAAGAATTCATACGCATTCAAGTTAGGATACAAACCAAAGTCTTGTGGTAAAAAACCTAATTGCTTACGCATATAATTAGCATCTTTATGAATGTTATTTTTATTGAGAGCAATAATCCCTTTAGTGGGTTTGTTTACAGTAGCAATCATTTTTAGTAAGGTTGATTTACCAGCTCCATTGGGTCCAAGTAATCCTAAAATTCCCTTTTCAATCGTTAATGAAAGTTCCTTTAAAGCGTATGTATTACGATTGTATTGTTTTGATATATTTTGGATTTCTAGTTGCATAGTTTAAATTTTTATACGTTTTATGGTTGTTTCTAAGCCATTTTGTCTGAAAATAAGTTCATTTATATTATTTGGATTCACCTCCAATTCTACACCAAAACTTCCGTTATACAATTTGTTAGTTTCTGTACTTACAAGAATAACTTTGGCACCTTGTGCAGCAAAATACAAATGGTTGTTATGTTCAATAATTTCCATATCCATTTTCATTCCGTGGGAGTCAAAAAGATATTTTCCTTTCACATCTTTAAAATCAGACACAATATTTTTATTAAATGAAATAGTAGTAGTTTTTCCGTCAATAAAATCGAAAAGTTCATTTTTCAACATTTTACTGAATGGGATGAAACGTGAATTACTAAATAATAAAATTAGGTTTTGATTCTCTGGATTATAATACTCTCTGTAAGAATAGCCGAGGTTATTACCGCCGTGTCCGACATAACCATCTTTGAATTTCATAATGCCTAAACCGTAGTTAGCATCATCAAAAGTTGTGAAGGCCTTTAATGAAGATTCAGACAGTAATGTTTTTTTCTGAAACAAATGAGAGTAAAACTTAGTGATGTCATTTAATGTAGAAGCTACACTACCAGCGGCATATGCATAATTTGCAAAAAATCGATAATCTAAGTATGACGTTACGTCTTGTTGTTTGTGCGTTGGAGTAGCTAAGTTTTTTAAATTTTTAGAAACATAAGGATATGAGGATGTCATGTTGCAAGGTGTGAAAATTCGTTCCTGCAATAAATCAAAATAACGTTTGTCAGTTATCTTTTCCAATACATGTCCTAATAGAATATAATTAGTATTACAATACTTATATTTTCCAATTTGTTTCGGATTGTTTTTTGGAATTTTTCTCAAAAAATCAGCATTATAAAATTGGTCACTTTTAGCGTAGAATTCTTTTTCAAAGTTTTTTCCGACGATTTCTCCCAGTCCACTTTGGTGTCTCAATAGTGTTTCAATAGTTAAACTACCGTTAACATTTTTAATAGGTTGTAAATACTTTCCTAAAGAATCTGATAGTTTTAATGTTCCTTTTTCAACTTCTTGTAATAGAAGAATGGCAGTCATTTTTTTTGTTGCACTACCAATATTAAAAACAGTATTGCCATCGAAATTGTAGTTACCAGAATTAGCTGTAGTGGTTTTTCCATTTTGTTTCACTAGTACAGCAATACCTTGATTTAATTCTTGTATATAAGGATCGTACTTTTTTAATTGTGTTGTTAACGATTGTGTATAACTAAACAATGTAACTAGACAAAAAACACTTGTTAAAATTAATTTTAGAATTTTCATAATGATTTGATTTTTTACAATGAACAGTTCAAAAGTCTTGTAAAAACCAACCATATAAAAAGAAGAATGATGAATGTAAAGTAAAATGTGATAATGGTAAATTACCCCTGAAATCATAAAAAAAGATACGTTCAAACTAAAAAAAGTATCTTTCATCATTAAAAAATGTAATTTCTATAGAGAATACTTAGGTTTGATGTGAGTTTCTGGTGTAGTTTTCACTATCTAAGAAATTAAGATACTTAAAATCATTTTTTATAACGGGTAGTCAAATCAATAAATAATGTCAAAATTCGATAGTTGGGTAGATAATAAAGTAATACAAAACATATTTGTTTGGTGTTGTCTTTTTCTAATTTTAGTAGGAGGTGTACAATCAGAAAATAGAGTATTAACAGCTTTTTATATGATTCTATTTTTGGTTCCTACCATTTATGTTTCCAATTATTTTATTTTACCTTTTTTTAAAAATAATAAGACAGTTTTCTTCACTCTTTTTTTATTATTAGGAGCTTTATTTACTTTAATTCCAGTATATCTGATTAACATGTCGTATCAGAAAAGTCTAACATTAAATATGTTTTTAAATCTCTTTGGATTTGTTTTATTAGCAATGATTTTTGGAATGGCTATAAAGATTGCAAGAGACAGTTTTAAAAGAAGACAAGAAGAAAAAGAAGCAGAATTAAAACTATTAAAAGCGCAATTAAATCCTCATTTTTTATTCAATACATTAAATAATTTATACGGACTGTCAGTTGTGAAGTCTGATAAATTGCCAGATTTAATGCTGAAGCTTTCTAATTTATTACGTTACAGTTTATACGAAACCAGAGAAGTCTTTGTTCCATTAGAAAAAGAAATAGATTATTTAAAAAATTATATTTCTTTAGAAAAAATACGTTTAGACGAGCAGGCAGAAATCCAACTTTCTATTGAAGGAGAAATTCAAGGAAAAGAAATAGCACCGATGTTATTAATTGTTTTTGTTGAAAATGCATTCAAACATTTATCGATAGAGGAAAAACAAAAAAGTAAGGTAATTATAAATTTAAAATACATAGAAAATCAATTTCGGTTTACTTGTAAAAATACTTATGAAGAAGGAATTGAAAAAGAAGAAAACTTAGAGAAAGGAAAAAGCGGGATAGGCTTAGCAAATGCAAAAAAACGATTAAATTTAATGTATCCGAATACCCATAGCTTATCAGTTAAGAAACAAAAAGGCTATTTTTTAGTTGGTTTAACACTTACAATATAATATGAAAGTATTTCGATGTTTGATAGCAGACGATGAGCCAATTGCTCGTCAAATTATAGAAAAATATATAGAAGATATTCCATATTTAAAGTTAGTTTCTTCCTGCAAGAATGCTTTTGAAGTAATGGAAGTATTACAAAATGAAAAGATAGATTTACTCTTTCTGGATATTAATATGCCTAAATTTTCAGGAATAAGCTTGTTAAAATCAATAGCACAAAAGCCTGATGTTATTATTACCACAGCATATCCTGAATATGCAGTAGAAGGCTTTGAACTTTCGGTAACAGATTATTTACTGAAACCCTTTTCTTTAGAACGCTTTTTACAAGCGGTATTAAAAGTACAGCAAAAGCAACAACCTTCAATAGTACAAAATAAAATATCTCCACAAACAAACAGCGAACAAAAGTCTCTTTTTGTAAAAAGCGATAAAAAAATTATAAAACTAAATTTAGATGATATCAATTATATTGAAGCTTACGGTAATTATATTAAGATATATACAGATGTTATGGTATTAACCTCACAAACATTGTCAGAATTTCTAGAAAAATTGCCCGATAATTTTATGAGAATACACAAATCATTCGTGATAAATTTTAAACATTTAAAGTTGATAGACGGCAATCAAATGATATTACAAAATGAAGCAAAAATTCCCATTGGAAAATCCTTCAAGAAAGTTGTAATAGAAAAGATTGATAATGAATCAAGTTAAATAAAAAAAGCACAGTACTTTTTCTTATTTTTGTCGCTATTAAATTTTAAAAATGTCTAAAAGAAACATCGCTATACTAACTGTTATTTTAGCAATAGCAATAGATCAATTAAGTAAAATATATATAAAAACGCATTTCAGATTAGGAGAAGAATTTGTGGTTTTTCCTAATTGGTTTATTATTCATTTTACTGAGAATAACGGAATGGCGTGGGGATTTGAGTTCGGTGGTAAAGCTGGAAAATTATTTTTAACGCTATTTAGATTAGTTGCGGTTTCAGGGATTATATACTGGCTGGTTCAAACAATCAAAAACAAAGTAAAAACCCCCGTAATTATTGCGATATCTTTAATTTTAGCAGGAGCAGTAGGTAACATCATAGATTCCGTTTTTTATGGAGTGTTATTTAATAAGTCTACTCGAAGTACAGTGGCTACAATGTTTCCTGAAACAGGATACGAGAGTTTCTTTCATGGAAAAGTAGTTGATATGCTATATTTTCCTATTTATGAAGGAGAAAGTTTTACTTTTTTTAATGCTATTTTTAACGGTGCAGATAGTTGGATAACTATTGGAGTAATTATTCTATTCCTTTTTCATAAAGAAGCCTTCCCAAAAAAAGTAGCTTAATAATCTATGAAAAGCTATTTTCAACTTCAAGTTAGAATGTTAAACAGACATTTTATCGATTTTGGAATACCGCCTTTTTTAGCTTACATTATTTTAATAGTAATTTTCATTTCAGGATCCATCTTTTTATTTGAAAAATTAGGTGATTTAGCGCTGTATATATACACTTTTTCAGGTATAAGTACATTACTCAAATTAAACGAAAGAAAGCGCAACACTTTTTTAAGAATAGCGTTTAAAACCAGAAAATATATTAGGTTACGTATTGTAGAAAATTTAGTAATAATATTACCTTTTATTGCTTTCCTTTTTTTTAAAGAAGCATATTGGTATGGTTTAATTTTAGGTATTGTAACTTTTCTTTTAGCCTATATCACATTCGAGATTCCTTTAAATTATAGTATACCTACTCCTTTTGGAAAATATCCCTTTGAGTTTCCAATAGGTTTTCGAAAAACTTTTTTTCTTTTTCCTATCACATATTTCTTAACTTACATATCAGTAACTGTTCAAAATTTCAATTTAGGAATCTTTTCACTTTTAGTATTATTTTTTATAACGGCTTCTTTTTATTCAAAAACTGAAGATGCTTTTTATGTATGGATTTTTAAACGGAATCCAGAATGTTTTTTGAAAGAAAAAATAAAAATAGGAGTAATATTTAGTACACTATTGAGCTTACCAATAATTACAATATTAACCGTTTTTTTTGAAAATCGATTTTTAATCGTTATAATAATCACAATTTTATGTTTAATATATGTATCACAATCGATACTCGCTAAGTATGCAGAGTTTCCTGATCAAAAAAGTTTACCTAATGTAATTTTATTTATTATAAGTATTTCATTTCCGCCATTTTTAGTAGTTACATTACCCTATTTTTACAATAAGTCATTAACACAATTAAAACAGATATTGAATGATTAAAATAACAAATCTGTCTAAGGCATATGGAAATATTAAAGTTTTAGAAAATATAAATCTAGAACTTAATAAAGGAAAGATATACGGTATAGTTGGAGAAAACGGAGCTGGAAAAACCACTCTGTTTAATTGCATTGCAGGGATAGAAACATATAAAGGAAAAATAGAGTCTGGTTATATATCTTTAAAAGATCATTTAGGTTTTTTACAGACTGAATCTTATTTCTTTTCAAAAATAACAGGTAGAGAGTACATTCAATTATTAAGTATTGCTAGAAACAAAAAGATAGAGACTATTGAAGAGAAAAATATTTTTGATTTACCATTAAATAAGTATGCAGTTACTTACTCAATAGGAATGAAAAAAAAGCTGGCCCTTACAGGATTATTGTTACAAGAAAACGATGTTTTTATTTTTGACGAACCTTTTAATGGAGTAGATATTCAGAGTAATATAATTATTACAGAAATTATATTAAAACTCAAAGAATTAAAGAAAACGATTATCATTTCATCACACATATTTTCAACATTATCAGATATCTGTGATGAAATTCATCTACTCAAAGAAGGCACATTTATCAAAAGAGTATACAGAGAAGATTTTGATAAATTGGCTAAAGAAATGAAAGCGGTTACAATTACAAATAGAATTGATAGATTAAATTTAGTTTAGTACATTGTAAATAACAATTCCATAGAACTATGATACGTCTTATTAAATATACTGCTGCTTTTTTATTAGGATTTCTTGTCGCTAAGTATTGGTATGAAAAACAGAGCAATAGAATACAAAAAGAAGAAATACAAGTAATTCTTAATGGAGTTAAAAATTTAAGTAAATTAGTAGTTACTGAAGGAAATTACTCGGAAACGTACAGTTTTTCAGATACTAAGAAATACCTATACGATTATGTTCAATTTAAAAAACAAGCTATTTTATCTGTAAATGCCAAAGTTGAAGTAGGGTATGATTTATCGAAATTGGACATTCAAATAGATAGTATTCAGAAAGAAATTATTATTAATAAAATTCCCTCGGAAGAATTACTAATTGCACCAGATATTAAATATTTCGATCTTCAGCAGAGTAAGTTCAATAGTTTTTCAAAAGAAGAACTAAATACTCTTAATAAAAAAGCTATTGCTAAAATAAAAGAGACTATTGAGGTAACAGACTTAAAGAAAGACGCAAAAAATCGATTATTCGAAGAGTTGTCTAAGTTATATCAGCTGTCTAAAATTTATAATTGGAAAGTAGTTGATAATACGAACTCTAATCTTTTTTCTATCGATTTATTAAAGGATTAATTAGGTAACTTTTTACTGAGTAAGCCATAAATGAAGGCTCCTAAGACTGCCCCTAATAATACAACTATAATTCCTAAAAAACCGTTACCTATTAATGTAAAAATAGGTGCAGGGCACGCACCAGCTAAGGCCCATCCCAATCCGAAAATAGTTCCGCCAACTAAAGTTCTAGTGAATCCTTTTTTCTTTTCTTTAACGTGTATTTGATTGCCTAAATAATCTTTAATAACTCCTTTTTTAAAAAGGAGCATAAATATCATAGAAATTCCTACAGCGGAACCAATGATTCCATACATATGGAATGCTTGAAACTTAAACATTTCATAGATTCTATACCATGATATAGCTTCAGACTTTGTCAAAACAATACCAAATAGAATTCCAACTAATAAAAATTTTAGATTTTTCATAATTTAAAAAATTAAAGGAAAAAGAATCCAAGTCATTATTAATCCCCCAATAAAAAAACCAATAACAGCAATAAGGGAGGGAACTTGTAGACTACTCAAACCAGTGATAGCATGACCAGAAGTGCAGCCTCCAGCATATCGTGTTCCAAAACCAATAAGAATCCCAGCTAATAATAAAATACTGAAGCCTTTGAAAGTAAATATATTTTCAAGACCAAATAATTCATTAGGCATATATGTGGCACCACTATTTTCAAAGCCCAAATTGGTTAGGTCTTTAATAGTATTACTGCTCAAGTTTATTGTTTTAGATACTGATAAAAAATTTGAAGCTACAAACCCACCAACAATTAAACCAATAATCATCACAAGTGCCCAATCTCGCTCTTTCCAATCTTTTTTAAAATAATCAGATACTTTACCTGCTCCAGCGATAGTACACATCGTTTCCAGATTAGTAGAGATGCCAAAATTCTTACCATAATAGAAAAATAAAAATAAAATAAGAGCTATTAAAGGGCCAGAAAAGTACCACGGCCATGGGGCTAAAATAAAATCCATTTATAATATTGTTTTTATATAATCTATAATTAGTGGAGTTGCTCCTGCATTTTTTGCTACATAATTCTCGCAGGTTTCTCCCATCTTTAATCTAAGTTTTTGATCTTCGCGGATGGTAGCAAATATACGATTCATTTCTTCATAATTACTAATGCTTTTAGCTCCATTTAAAGCCTTTAGATCAACAGCTTCTTTAAATTTTTTATGTTTTTGATCGCCAAAAACTATTGGAATCCCAAATGTAGCAGGTTCTAAAATATTATGCAAGCCAGTAGCTAAGCCACCACCCACGTAGGCAACATTAGCGTAAGCGTATATTTTCGTTAACAAACCAATAGTATCTATTATAAGAACTTGATAATTACTCAAACTAACATCGTTTATTTCGCTGTATAGAACTACTTTTTTCGTTATTGATTCTTTAAGTTTCTTTATTTGAGAAGGATTGATATTGTGAGGGGCGAAAATAAATTTTTCCTCAGCTGTAGCGTTAGTATTTATATACTCAACAAGTAATTCTTCGTCTTCTTTCCATGTGCTTCCTGCAACTGTGGTGTATTTATCATTCTTAAAGGTAGTTATGAAATCTAGTGTATTGTTTTGTTGAAGGATATTCAATACTCTATCGAAACGAGTATCTCCAGAAACAGTGGTGTTATGAAAATTTATATGATTTAATAGATGTTTTGAGTTTTCATCTTGAACAAAAAAATGCTGAAAGGTATTTAAAAAAGAGCGCGTCCAAAAGCCAAGAATAGAAAAAAAGTGCTGATCTTTTCTGAAAATCCCAGAAACAAGAATAGTTGGTATCTTATTGTTCTTTAATTCAAATAATAGGTTTGGCCAAAATTCATACTTTATAAGTATAGCTAATTTTGGTTGAACAGTCGCAATGAATTTTTTAACGTTTAATCGTGTGTCAAAAGGTAAATAACAAACTATATCAGCCAACGGGTAATTCTTTCTTATCTCGTATCCTGAAGGCGAAAAAAAGGTAACTATTATCTTATGATTAGCGTACAAGATCTTTAGGTTTTCAATAATTGGTCTTGCCTGTTCAAATTCTCCTAAAGAGGCGGCGTGAACCCACAATACCTTATCATCAGCGTTAATTGAGGCAAGTTTTGAGAACGTTTCTTTTCTACCTGTAATGAATAACTTCATTTTAGGGTTGAAGTAACCACTTACCTTTAAGAAAAAATAAGTAATGTGTGCAAATAAGTTATAAATAAAAATCATTTAAGCGAAGTTATGAAATAAAAAAATCAGTGAAATTACTCACTGATTTTTTTTATTATATAAGATATTATTATTTCATCTCAAAGTCTTCCATGAATTTGGTAGTGTAATTACCAGAAACATAATCAGGATGATCCATAAGTTGTCTATGGAAAGGAATAGTTGTTTTAATTCCTTCGATTACGTACTCATCTAATGCACGTTTCATTTTGTTGATGGCTTCTTCACGAGTTTGTGCAGTAACAATTAACTTAGAAATCATAGAGTCGTAGTTAGGCGGAATCATATATCCGGCATACACATGTGTATCTATTCTAACTCCATGACCGCCAGGCGCATGATAAGAAGTTATAACTCCAGGAGCAGGTCTAAATCCGTTATAAGGATCTTCTGCATTAATTCTACATTCAATAGAATGTAATTGTGGAGTATAGTTTTTACCAGAAATAGGAACACCAGCAGCTACTAAGATTTGCTCGCGAATCAGATCATAGTCAACAACTTCTTCTGTAATAGGGTGTTCTACCTGAATACGAGTATTCATTTCCATAAAATAGAAATTACGATGTTTGTCTACTAAAAACTCAACAGTTCCTGCACCTTCATATTTTATAAACTCAGCTGCTTTAACAGCAGCGTCACCCATTGCATTTCTTAATTCATCAGTCATGAATGGTGAAGGAGTTTCCTCAGTTAATTTTTGATGTCTACGTTGAACAGAGCAATCTCTTTCTGATAAATGACAAGCCTTACCAAAAGAATCACCTACTACTTGAATTTCGATATGGCGAGGTTCTTCGATAAGTTTTTCCATATACATATCATCATTGCCGAAAGCTGCCTTAGATTCTTGTCTTGCAGAATCCCAAGCCTCTTTTAAATCTTCTGGTTTCCAAACAGCACGCATACCTTTACCTCCACCACCAGCAGAAGCTTTTAGCATTACTGGGTATCCAGTAATTACTGCTGTTTTTTGACATTCTTCAAAATCTGAAATTATTCCGTCACTACCTGGTACACAAGGAACACCAGCTGCTTTCATTGTAGCTTTAGCATTCGCTTTATCCCCCATTTTATCAATCATCTCTGCTGTTGCACCGATGAATTTGATATTATGTTCTTCACATAGTTTTGAAAATTTAGCATTTTCAGAAAGAAAACCATATCCAGGATGAATACCATCTGCGTTAGTAATTTCAGCAGCAGCAATAATTCTATCCATTTTTAAGTAAGATTCACTACTTGGAGGAGGTCCAATACAAACAGCCTCATCAGCAAATCTAACATGTAAACTTTCAGCATCTGCTTTTGAATATACAGCTACTGTTTTTATTCCCATTTCTTTACAGGTTCTAATAACACGTAGTGCTATCTCACCTCTATTGGCAATTAATATCTTTTTAAACATGATTGTGCTAGTTTAATGAATTCTAAATTGTTCTTTTATTTAGAAAATAACTGTAGTGTTTACTTTATGAAGGATCAACTAAGAATAATGGTTGATCGAATTCTACAGGAGTTGCATCATCTACTAATACTTTAACGATTTTACCAGAAATTTCTGATTCTATTTCATTGAAAAGTTTCATTGCTTCAATAACACAAACAGTATCACCAGCTTTAACTTCAGTGCCAACTTCTGCAAAAGAAGGTTTATCAGGTGAAGGTTTACGGTAAAATGTACCTATAATAGGCGATTTTATAGTTAATAAATTTGAGTTTTCTTCTGTAGGTTTACTTGCAGCTGGTGTAGCTGGAGCTTCAGCAACTGGTTGAGCTACAGCAGGAGCTGCCATTAATTGTGGTGCAGCCGCCATTGGTGCAGCTTGTATGATTTTAGTTTCTGGAATATCAGATCCTGTTTTAATCGTAATCTTTACATCATCCATTTCCAGTTTTACTTCACTAGCTCCAGATTTTGCTACAAACTTAATAAGATTTTGGATTTCTTTAATGTCCATTCGTTATAATTTTAGTTGATTGTCTTATCCATTGTATGCCCATTTAAGATAAATGGCTCCCCAAGTGAAACCACCACCAAATGCAGCAAAAATTAAATTATCTCCTTTTTTCAATTTCCCTTCATAATCAGCTAATAATAATGGTAAAGTAGCTGATGTAGTATTACCATATCGATGAATATTTAGTAGCACTTTATCGTCATCCAAACCAATACGGTTTGCAGTTGCTTCAATTATTCTTTTATTCGCTTGGTGGGCTACTAACCAATCTACATTATCTTTTGTTAACTTATTACGTTCTAATATTTTTTCTGAAACATCAGCCATATTAGAAACGGCAAACTTGAAGACAGTTCTACCTTCTTGATGTACATAATGTAAATTATTTTTAACAGTCTCTTCAGAAGAAGGAAGTATAGATCCTCCTGCATCAATCTTTAAAAACTCTCTACCAACACCATCAGTTCTTAAATATTCGTCTTGTAATCCTAAACTTTCAGTATTTGGTTCAAAAAGTGCAGCACCTGCACCATCACCAAAAATAATACATGTAGCTCTGTCAGTGTAATCAATAATCGAAGACATTTTATCTGCTCCAATTAAAAGAACTTTCTTGTACCTCCCAGATTCTATGTAGCTTGCAGCTGTAGACATTCCGAAAAGGAAACTAGAACATGCAGCTTGTAGGTCATATGAAAAAGCATTTACCGCTCCAATTTTAGATGCTGTATATGCTGCAGTTGAAGCTACAGGCATATCTGGTGTAGCGGTAGCTACAATAACCATATCAATGTCTTCTGGACGCACTCCAGATTTTTTGATTAGATCTTCAGCTGCTCTAATAGCCATAAATGAAGTTCCAGCATTTTCTTCTTTTAAGATCCTTCTTTCTTTTATACCTGTTCTGCTTGTGATCCACTCATCATTAGTATCTACCATCTTTTCTAACTCTTTATTGGTAAGAATATACTCAGGAAGATATTTTCCTACTGCTGTAATTGCTGCAGTTATTTTAGTCATGTTTGCTACTTTGTTCGTAAGTTTAGTTTCCAAAAGTAGTGATTTTTTTTTCACTTTGTAATGAAAAAAACGCCAAAAAACATTCGTTTTTGGCGTTATATCAATAAAACCTAATTAAATATTAGGTTACTTGCTTTCTAAGCTTCTGCTTCTGTAGTGTCAATTACAACCTGACCGCGGTAAAATAATTTACCTTCGTGCCAATGCGCTCTATGATATAAGTGAGCTTCTCCAGTTGTAGGATCAACAGCAATCTGTGGTAAAGAAGCTTTGTAATGAGTTCTTCTTTTATCTCTTCTTGTTTTAGATATTTTTCTCTTAGGATGTGCCATTTTATGTATTTTTTCCTGTTAGTAAATCCTTTAATTTATCCCATCTAGGGTCAGTTGTTTCTTCTTCAACTGTTTTTTCCTTCTGTATTTCTAATTCTTTCAGTCGTTTTAAAGCATCTGATTCCATGATTCCTTTCACTACATCTGGATGTACGCGTTTGGTTGGAACAGAAAGTATAATTAGTTCGTAAATATACTGAGCAACATTAATTTGATACTCATCATATGGCAATATTAGTATTTCTTCATTCTCATTATCAAATTCGGGACCGAATTTTACAATTAAAGGCATTGTACCTTCGATTGATTGATCATAAAGTTCACTAGTAAGATCACATGGAATATTCACTGCGCCATTGCAATTGAAGTTTAGTTCAAAAAGGGTTGCTTTTTTTACTAATAAAAGATCAACTGTTATGTTAGCATTGTGAAACTCGTCATACTGAAATGCTTCAAAGAACTTTTTATCAATTTGATATTGGAATTGGTGGCTGTCTTCTTTTAAACCTACAAAAGGGATGTTAAAATCTTTTAAACCTTTCATTTACAAAAATCAATTTGAGGGCGCAAATATAATAAAAATGTTTTTTAATAATGAATAAATGAAAACTATTTTGTTTTTATTCTATTTGACTCTAATTCAATATATTCTTTTCTATTCTTAAAAATTTGTAAAGAAGTGAATAAAGCCTCCTTAAAAGATGTAGTGTTTGCTTTGTTCTTTCCAGCGATATCAAATCCAGTTCCATGGTCTGGAGAGGTTCTTATAATATCTAAACCTGCAGTGAAATTTACACCGTTTCCAAAAGATAAAGCTTTGAAAGGGGCTAAGCCTTGGTCATGATACATCGCCAAAATACCATCAAATTGTTCATAAGTTTTGGAACCAAAAAAACCATCAGCAGCATAAGGACCAAAAACTAATTTACCTGTTTCTTTAATTTCAGCAACAGTAGGGCGTACAATTTCATCATCTTCTTTACCTATAACACCTTTGTCTCCGCAATGAGGATTTAAGCCAAGTATCGCAATTTTTGGTTTACTTATGTTAAAATCTTGTTTTAGGGAATGATGCATGATGTTTACCTTGTTCGTAATAAGTTCTGATGTTATGGTTTCAGATACTTCGGAAACAGGAATATGACCAGTAATAAGCCCTATTTTTAAATGATCTGACATTAATATCATTAGGCTTTCTCCTTCAGAATTAGCTTCCAAATACTCAGTGTGCCCAGGGAAGTTAAACTCTTCAGATTGTATACTTTCTTTATTAATAGGAGCTGTTAACAACACATCAATTTTTTTGTTTTTTAAAGCCTCTACAGCATGTTCTAAAGACTTTACAGCATATTTACCTCCAGTAGGAGTAACTTTTCCAATATCAATTTTAACTTCTTCTTTCCAAATATTCATTAGATTAAGTTTACCGTGTAAAATTTTATCTAAAGATTGAATTCCATGAATACTATTATTTAGATTCAGGCTTTTTTTATAAAATGAAATTGTTTTGTTCGAACCAAATAAAACTGGAGTACAAAAATCAAACATTCGCTTATCTTCAAATGTTTTTAAAATAATTTCTATACCAATTCCATTGATATCTCCTATTGAAATACCTACAATAATTTTATCTGATTTCTCCATATTAGACTTTTGATGTCGTATTTTTGATTAACAAAAGTAACTAAATTTTTAGAGAATGTTTACAGGTATTATAGAAACCCTAGGAGCAATAGTTGATTTGAAAAATGAAGAAGGTAATTTACACCTAACGGTTAAAAGTACAATTACTAATGAATTAAAAATAGATCAAAGTGTTGCACATAATGGAGTATGTTTAACGGTAGTAGCAATTAATAACGATGAGTATGTTGTTACAGCAATACAAGAAACGTTAGATAAAACTAATATTGGTTTATTGGAAATTGATGATGTAGTAAATCTTGAGCGAGCTATGAAATTGGGAGATCGTCTTGACGGACATATGGTTCAAGGGCATGTAGATGAAGTTGGAGTTTGTAAAAAGATTGAAGATGCAAACGGAAGTACAGTATTTACTTTTGAATATGACACTTCTAGCAAAAACATAACCATAGAAAAAGGATCGGTTACTATTAATGGTGTTAGTTTAACTGTTGTAAATTCTAAAGCAAAAGAATTTAGTGTGGCCATCATTCCTTACACTTACGAGCATACAACATTTAAAAACTTTAAAGTAGGAACGAAAGTTAATTTAGAGTTTGATGTCATAGGAAAATATGTAACACGATTAAATAGCTATAAATAATAAAAGAGAGGTTTTAACCTCTCTTTTTTTTATAAAAATACAAATGTTTAACTCTTTTCTGTTTTCAGCGTTTTCTCAGTGGTTATTGTAACTGTTGAGACGCCTCATATAATCTTTAAGATTTATTAATGACTTTTTCTGCTGAAATAAATTGATCTAAAATTCGTTTCTCTATTAATGTTTAGTAAAGGTAGTATCCACCGCGACCGTCACATACTCCCGGACAGTGTGGTGGCCCGCACTTAATTTGTCGCGTTGCCGAAGGGCAAACTTCTGCACAAGTTTTAGCTAAAGAAATTAAAGTAGGTCTCCCTCCTAAAATATCTGTTTGCTCATTTTTATTTAAAGCTTTTCCTAGGTTTAAAATTTGTTTTTTCATGATTAAAAGTTTTTTAGATTTTTATAATTAAAAGCATACACATAAATCGGTTGTTCCGTATTGACCAGGATATGAGTTTGATATCACACCTCCAGTATCACCACAATGTTGAGGTGTACAGCAAATAGGATCTCCAGAATTTACTAAGCATCTGAATTTAATAGGCTTTAGCATACCTCCTTTAACTTTTTTTTGCTCAGTTTTATTTAGAGATTTTCCTAGATTTAAGATTGATTTTTTCATGATTATTGAATTTTAGTTAAATCCTTGACTTTTTAAGACATTCGAGGATTACGTCTGTTTTCAAAACTAAACACACAAATCTGGTAGCGCATCACAGATATCAAGTAAAGGACCATCTTCTTCTGGTCTTACACATCCTCCTTCGCATGGTTGATTTATCTTTACTCCATGTGCGTTACATTCACATATAGGAAGATAATACGTATCACTCCCATTAATTTTCTTTAATTGATTCTTACTTAGAGATTTCCCTAAACATAAAATTGATTTTTTCATAATAGTATGTTCAAGTTTAAAAACAAGGACCAAAATCAATAGTGTAAATACCAACAGGACCTCGACAATAGCCCAGGAGCCTTCCACTCATACAAGCGACTAAGGCTCTTCCTCCTTCATTACAATAGTAAGTTCTTAAGCCTCCATTAATTTTTCTTTGATCGTTTTTATTTAGAGATTTCCCTAAGTTTAAGATTGATTTTTTCATTTTATAATTATTTTAGGTTAATAGAAGTTTTATCTAGGAATACAAGATTCAACATAAGAAGAACCGTCGAATCTGTAACAGGTTCTTTCATTCGGTGTCAAATAACCGCAATGAGTGCAAAGTGCTGCTTCATTACGAAAGCTACCATTAACATTTTGCTGTTCAGTTTTACTTAAGATTTTTCCTAGATTTTGGATTGATTTTCTCATAATTTATATAGGTTTAAATAGTGATTAAATCCTTGGTTGTTTAAAGACATTCAAGGTTTATGTCTATTCTTCGCGAAAGAATTTATTTATAGAAGCCTTTGAAAAGACTAATTTCTTATTATTAAAAATAAAGAGTAGGATTAAACTTTACAGGCCAAGTCCGCATGCTGGATGTTCGGGTATAACGCATAAATAGTTACAACAGATGTGGCCAGGTACACCACAAGAAAAGCTGTATCTAGATCGGCATACGCCATATTCGTCATTGTCGAAGCTACCTGCAATGTTTTTTTGTTCGTTCTTGTTTAAGATTTTTCCTAGATTCAAGATTGATTTCTTCATCATTATTTATGTTTTTAAACTTAATTTTCTATGATTTATCTACATATTGGTTTTGTACCGTCGTTACAGTTTCTGTTACAAGGAATTTGATACGTACCAAAGCTTGTGAAGCATGTTCCAAGTAATGAATCACCACCACCGCCATTATTGCCAAGACACGGGTGGTTTACAGGAACTATGCAAGGACAGCCAGGAGGAGCAATATCGCAGCCAAATTCTCCATTAACTTTTTGTTGTTCTTCTTTAGAAAGAGGTTTCCCTAGATTTAAGATTGATTTTTTCATAATTAATAGTAGTTTAGAGTATTGAAATAACACAAATCAGTTTTGTGAAAATGGATTTGTATTAGATTAAGTACAAGTAACATTACTATGATATAAACATAGTAATGTGCTTGAAAATATATTTACACTAAAGATTGTTTAGATGTAAAAGAAGTGCGTTTGCTGCAAAGCAATAAAAGTGTCAGTAAATTTTAGAATGGACATTCTTTGGATAGCAATACGTATCCACTTGGGCAATATCCATAGTGGCCGCCATTCTCACAAATATCTAATGCTGGTGATCCGTCAGGACAGAAGAAAAGCCCACCATTGACATTTTTTTGCTCGTTTTTACTTAATACTTTTCCTAAGTTTAAGATTGTTTTTTCCATGATTTATAGATTTAATGTAGTCATTAACCCCTTGAACATTTATAGACACTCAAGGTTTGTGTCTGGTCTTCGCGAGTAATTATTTTATTATTTTTTTTAGCTGATAAAAGAAGCGTTCGATTAATCTTAAATCTTCAGTTATAATATCAGCAGATCCTTGCATTTCTTGTTTAAAAGAAATGATTTTTCCGTAGGTCGTTTTTAGTTGTTTTGGCAAATCAACATCAATTAAATAATTTCCTTCTTGATCGGGAACAGCTGAAATAGATCTTACTTTACCATTAAGGTCGCCGAATTCATCTGAAGGATAATTTAAAAGCTTGATTTGTACTCTTTGCCCTGCTTTAATTTTACCTGAATTAGCCATTGGTGCTTTAATTTTACCAACAAATGATTCACTTTTATTAGGTATAATTGTGAATATTAAATCACCAAGTTTTACAGATTGGTTTTCACTCCAAAAAGATAAAATTGATACTTTACCATCAATAGAAGAGGTGAGGGCATACATTTTTTCCCAGTCTCGAATGGCTTTTTTTAAGTAGAAAAAAGATTGTATAGCTTTACTTTTTAATCGTAAATCACTTTGTATCTTCTTAATAGAGGTTCCTTCCAGATTTTTTGAAGAATTGTTTATTAATTCGCGTATTTGTGAAATAGAAGTTCTAACATTTTGATAAGAACGTTGTGCTTGTAAATAGTCAACTTCTTTCTGATCTTTTTCTTTTGCAGAGATTACTCCTTGTTCGAACATTTTTCTGCTTCTGTCTAAGTCAATTCTTTTATATTCTAATTCTTTTTTACTTAAGTCTTGTTGAGATAATAGAATTTGAAGTCTGCCTCTGGCTTCTATTACAGACATTCTGTTGGCAAACGTTTCTGATTTGAAAGGAGTTAAATTCTTATTTAATGTGTATTCTAAATAATCATTTTCAAACTGAGAATAACTCGTTACTATATCTCCTAGAATTAATGGAGGTAACTTTTTTACGGGAAAAGTAAAGTCTTCGTTATTCATTTTAATTGTATCTACAATACTTTTTAAAAGTAGAACATCTTTATAGGAAGCACTATTTTCAATAACAGCTAATATTTCATTTTTCTTTACTTCTTGCCCTTCAGTAGTTAAAAATATTTCAAATGGACCAGTTGAATTTGCATAAATTTTTTCTGGTGGTAGCGAAGTGGTAACCATAACTTGCGATGATATAACGTCTGGGTATTTAATAAACCAAGACATTAATAATAACATTAATATTAAAACTAAAATTAATGAGTTACCATAACGTATCATCCAATTCGGAACTTTCGTAAGTATTTCTTGTACTTCTTCGCTTCGTATTTCTATATCTTGAGTACTCTGTGGCATAAAGTTTTTTACAGTGTATAAAAGAACTAAGTTCTTATTATTTAACGGTTATTTAGATTTTTTGGTATCTGCAATATAATTCAAAAAGCAAGATTAGAAGACACGACTTCTAATCTTGCTTTTTCTTAATATGCTACAGGTAAATCATTATCTTGACAATGACCACCAAAGTATTGATCTATAATAATACAAGTGAAATTAAGAGGACAATCACGTGTAGAATTACATCTCTGTAAACCACCGTTAATGCTTCTTTGCTCTGTTCTACCTAGAACATTTCCTAATTTTAATATTGATTTTTTCATGTTTTCTAAATTTTATTAATAAGCTTGAATACAGCAATTCCTAAAGCATGCAGTTGGTGCACCTGGTAGAATTGTATTTACACATTGGTTACAATTACTTACATAATACGATCCAAATCCACCGCAAGAATTATTTAAACCACCATTAACTGACTGTTGCTCTGTCTTGTTTAGTGTCTTTCCTATACTTAAAATTGATTTTTTCATGATGATTAGGTTTTAATTAGAAAGAAAAACAACGAACACTAACTAAAACACGATTTCTACAGTCTTGTGGTAGTGCATTATATTCATCGCATGTACCACAATTTAAAGATATTGGTCCGTCAAATACACCATAACAAATAGGTCCAGAGCAAGATCCACCACCATTTATTTTCTTCTGGTCAGCTTTTACTAAAGCTTTTCCTAAATTTAAGATTGATTTTTTCATTTTTCTGTTTTAAAAATTAATTAAGAGCTTAACAACCACAGCCTTCAAACACATCAGCGCCATATCTTCTTATCTGGTCTTCTCTTACGCTATTAGAAGAGCTACAAAATCTTTCACATGTAAAGATGTAGCCACCATTAATAAGTTGTTGTTCTTTTTTTTCTAGGGTTTTTCCCAGTTTTAAAACTGATTTTTTCATAAGTTTTAGATTTAATATTGATTGATTAAATCCTTGATCATTTAAAGACATTCAAGGTTTATGTCTATTCTTCGCGAAAAAATATATTTTAACTACCTAGTTCAAGTTGATTTTTTACTAGGTGATAATAACTTCCTTTTAATTTAATTAATTCTTGATGGTTTCCTTTTTCAACAATTTTTCCTTTATCCAATACAACAATTTGATGTGCGTTTTTTACTGTGCTTAATCGATGAGCAATAACAACAGCAGTTTTATCGGCAAAGAAAGTATTTAGTTTTTCCATAATTACCTTTTCATTGTTTGCATCTAACGCTGAAGTAGCTTCATCAAAGAATAAGAATTTAGGGTTTTTATAAACAGATCGTGCAATCAACAATCGTTGTTTTTGCCCTGTACTTAAACCACTTCCTTCGCTACCAATTTTTGTATTGTAACCTAAAGGTAATCCTTCAATATAATCTCTAATGTTTGCCACATCTATTGCGTGAGCTAGTCTTTCCTTATCTACATAATCTTCACCAACAGCAATATTTTTAGCTATTGTATCATTAAAAATATATCCCTCTTGCATTACCACGCCACAATTCCTTCTCCATTCTTTCTGTGAAATATTTTTAAAATTAAAACTTCCAACAGATATATCACCCTCATCTACATGATAAAACCCGAGTAATAATTTCATTAATGTTGTTTTCCCACTACCACTAACACCAACAATGGCTGTAGTTTTATTAGCAGGGATATTTAAGCTTAGGTTTTTTATTACTGGATCTAAGCCTCCAGTATATCTAAATGAGATGTTATTTAAATTTATACCTGTATTATCTGGAATATTAGTAACTTTTTCATCCCCAGGTTTCTCTTCGTCTTCCATATTATGAATCTCACCAAGTCTGTCTAAAGATATTTGAGCATCTTGTAAATCTCTCATAAAATTAATAAGCTGAGTAATTGGGCCGTTTAACTGTCCTACGATATAACTAATAGCCATCATCATACCTAGAGTTAAAGGTCCTTCGATAACTAACTTAGCCGAGAGTATGGTAATGAACATATTCTTTAGTTCATTAATGAAATTAGATCCTACACTTTGTGTTTGTTCCAGAGCTAAACTTTTAGTAGCTACTTTAAATAAACGTGCTTGAACATATTCCCAATTCCAGCGCATTCTTCTTTCAGCATTATGCAATTTAATTTCTTGCATTCCATTTATAAGTTCAATAACCTTACTTTGTTCTTGACTAACTTCTGAAAACCTTTTATAATCAAGTTCTTTACGTTTCTTAAAGAAAAACAGTACCCAAGCAAAGTATAAAACGCTACCTAAAACAAATACACCAAATATTTGTAAACTGTAAAAACCTAAGACAAAGCTGAAGATAATTAGATTTACAAAAGAGAATAATACACTTAACGAAGAGGTTGTTAAGATTCGTTCAATTCTTTTATGGTCATTTATTCTCTGTAATAAGTCTCCTGTCATTCTTACATCAAAATAAGAAATTGGCAACTTCATTAATTTGATAAAAAAATCTGAAATTAAAGAGATGTTTATTCGAGTACTTAGATGTAATAAAATCCAGCTCCTAATAATTTCTAAAGATGCTTTTCCTATGAATAAAAATAGCTGCGCAAATAGAATGAGATAAACAAAATTTATATCTTGATTTTTAATACCTACATCTACTACACTTTGCGTTAAGAAAGGGAGTATCAATTGTAATAAACTACCCGCTAAAAGTCCAATTGCTAATTGAATAATGAACTTTTTATATTTAATAAGATATTTGAAAATAAAAGAGAACCCAAACTTTTCATCTTCTTCAAAATCTTCAGAGTAGAATTTAGGTGTTGGTTCAACCAATAAGGCTATTCCTTCTTCTGTATCCTCATTGGCATTATTACCAATCCAATGTTTAATAAATTCATCTTTAGTAAATGTTATTAATCCATGTGCTGGATCTGATATATAAACAGTGTCTTTCTTAATCTTGTAAAGTACTACATAATGGTTTTTATTCCAATGAACAATGCAAGGTAATGGAGCTTCTAAAAGCTTATTGAAAGCTAACTTAATTCCAAGAGACTTGAAACCAATTGATTCGACTGCTTCACTTATACCTAATAAGCTACTTCCTTCTCTTGTGGTTTCACTTAATGTTCGTAATTGTTGAGTGTTAATGGTTTTACCATAGTGCTTTGCTATAATTTTAATACATGTAGGGCCACAATCTTTGGCTTCAGTTTGGTTGTAGTGTGGAAATTTTTTCAAGTAGCTAGATTAAACAAACTGGAAAACTTATGTTTTCCAGTTAAGATTATTTAAATTTAATATTTATGCATAAGGACCATCAACTGGACCACCGCCACCACCTGAGCCACAAACAGGATGGTTGTAAACGAAATAAGGTAATTCTAGATAACAACTTTGAGATTGTCCTCCATCTAAACCAGCTCTTCTTCCACTACAAGTGTATCTGCACCAAGTACCAGAGCCTGTTCTTCGATGAAAGAAACTACCCCCTTTGATTTCTTGTAGTTGCTTTTTTTCTAAAGCTTTACCTAAATTTAAAATTTGTTTTTTCATGTTTTTAAGATTGATTAACAATTACCAATACAGTATTTATTACCGTTAGGAAATACCTCACAAGTATGACAGAAAGGACATTCACGGTTAGTATTGCATCTGATATTAAAAGGCCCAATTCCTCCTTTAACTAACTTTTGTGCAGTTTTACTTAACGGTTTCCCTAAATCTAAAACTTGTTTTTTCATAATTGAAATATTAAAAGTACATTTGTGGCGAACATTTAAAGACACTCACCATGTGTGTCTATTCTTCGCGAGAGAATTTTGTTCGATAAGGCAAAGTCGTGTAATGCGGCTTTGCTTAACATGGTTTCTTTATACAACAGTCGAAACTGAATAATTTTCTTCTAAGTCTTCAATAAAAAACACCAAATCTGATCTTTCATATTCCTTTGGAAACGATTTACCGTTAATTAACATCTCTGGTGTAAAATTAATTGCATTTTCACTACACCATTGTTTTTGTGCTTTAAGAACTTCAATAGAGGATTCTGAAGCTTTAGTATTTCCCCAATTGGATAACCATTCATTATAATTTCCATCGTGGTAAATTTCATCCATTGCTTTTTTACAATCTTCTGTACCCTTGGTATTGTATAATTCTACTAAAGTACTGGAAACAATAAAGCTGTTGTTTTCTTTATGATCGACTGGTACATTAAAGCGAATAATTACTTTGATTTTATTAGCATACCTATTAAGAATAGTATTTACAATTTCATGAACAGGTTTACAGTGTCCACAAAAAGGGTTTGTAATAACTACGAGTTCAAGAGGAGCTTCATTATTTCCGAAAACAATTTCTAGATTAGAGTTTATTCTGGTATTTAGTGTAGGTGATTTTTGAAGTAGTATATCGAATAAATTGAAGTTACGTTTGAATTTTACAAATTCAATTTTTTCTTTTTGTAAAGTAGTAACGTCTTTTACTAGAGGTTTTACATAATTCCATAACAGGTAAACTGTTAAAAAACTTGTAACAGTTATAATACTACTTATTACTCCAATAGTAAATCCGTTACTTAAACTTAAAAAAGCTAGACCTGCTTGTAACCATAATACAGCTACAATAGTCAGACATAGCATACACCAAGATTTAACTATTTTATATTGATAGTAAATTGAATATGCAGTTATAGGAAGGGCAAGCAAGCTAATACTATAAATGGGTGCTAAACTTTTATTTAAGAAAAAAGTTAAAAGAAGTCCTGAGAAATATATAAGACTTAAGTCGCTTAACTTATGGTTTTTGATGATTTCAGCACCTTTTGAACTCAATACGGCATCACAATCTCTTTTTTCACTATTACCAGAACAAAAAGCGTTACCAATAGTTGTTGTTTCTCCTAGTTCTTGTTTAAGAATGCTATAACTTGCTATAATGCCGAATATAGTGAGTCCTAGATAAATGAAGTCGAAAGGAGTTGGGTGGTTAGAGGCTATTAAAGCAATTATTGAGAGTACAAAAATAGAACTCAAAAGTACAATCTCTTTAACGCTATTATTTGATTCTATATTTACAGGGTTTCCCTCAGTTTTCTCTACAGCAACTATGATACCAGTAAAACGAGTTATAAAATTTTCTCTTGTTACTTTTTCCTCCTTACTAGCACCTGAAAATAATGTATATGAATCGTCTTTTGGAGCTTTCGATACCGTTACTAAATCGTTTCCATCATCAGTGTTTACTTGTGCAATAAATGAATCGGGTAGTTGTTCCAAAGTTTCCGAATCTGTAGGAACTTCAGCGGCTATATTCTCGATGTTAAAATGATCAAGAACACCTGTAATTGCATGTAAGCTAGGATAAGAAGGATGGCTTTGTATTTGGAAGGCCAATTCTTTTTTGTCGTGAACAATTTTATTCCTAGTTAACAACTTAGTCACTATGCTGAATAGTGGGTTTTTCATAGGAGGGACTTTTTTAAAATGTAACCAAATATAGATAAAAATTTAAAGCATCACTAACGCCAATGGTTAAAAATTGTTAAACTGATAAAAAATTTAACATTTGGTTGTGTATTTCATTTTATCTTGATGAGGGGTTGGTCTTAACATATTGATTCATAATATAATGATGTTAAAAATAAAGAGCCCAGGAGTGTCATTTTTCACAAAAAAATATTGCTTTTAGAGAATTTCAAAGATGAGTGAAATTAGAAATTTAGACATGTTCATTTTGAATTGATATTTAACTTCAATATTTAAGAAGTACATTATTATTGATGTTATGGTGTTTATTAAAATTGGTAATAAAAGTGTGGTGAAAATTATAGGGATTACTCTGCTTAAAATTCTTAATGGGATAATACGAGATAATTTAATCTCGTTGTAACGAAAGGTTAGTAGTTCTTTTATATTTTTAGTTATAAGGATAATTCCTAATGAATCTATAAAAATAGTAACAACAAGCTTACTTATTCGTCAAACAAAAAATAGTTTGGATATGAATTGTTATAGTTTCTTTCTTAACTCATATTTCTTTTAACCATTGTTTTAATTTTTTTATTAACATTAGTATGTTAAATTAAAGAAATGATTTTAATTATATCTGAAAAAAAAGATATTTCAACTACAGAAGTTATAAAATGGCTGAAATTTAAGGATAAAAAATTTCTTAGAATAAACAAAGGAGATGACGTAAAATTGGATTTTATAAAAAATGATATTAAAATTTTTCACGGAAAAACCTGTATTAGATTAAGTGATATAAAAGCAGTCTGGTACAGAAGGGGAGAAATAGATAGTGAATACTTTAATATTAGCGTAATAAATAGCAATTTAGATAAAGGATATATTGATTTCTTAAGATTAGAATCATTTACTTTGAAAGGGTATTTTTATTTTAAATTACACCAAAAAAGACATATAAACTCATATTATAATAATGATGTTAATAAATTAATATGTACTGAGATTGCTCAAATGGTTGGATTAAAGACTCCATATTCTTTTATTGTGAACACACAAAAAGAATTTAATAAAATTGAAAAGAGTCATAAATTAATCACTAAAACAATGTTTGGAAACCCTCTCGTAAAGTTAGAAAATAAAAGAGGTCTATTATATACTGAAAAAGTTACAGAGGTTCAGCACGATTCTTTTTACCCATCTCTTTTTCAAACCAATGTCGATAAAAAATATGAACTCCGAATATTTTTTTTAAATAATAAAACGTATACTATGGCAATATTTTCTCAAAAAAATGACAATACAAAAACTGATTTTAGAAAATATGATACTTCTAACCCAAATAGAACAGTGCCTTTTAAACTTCCAAAACCCATAGATAAAAAAATCAAGAAATTCATGAAAAAAATAGGTAGAAATTGTGGTTCGATAGATATGTTAGTTTCCAAGGATAATGAATATTATTTTTTAGAAATAAACCCTTTAGGGCAATTTGGGATGGTCTCAACACCATGTAATTATAACCTAGAAGAAAAAATAGCAGCACAATTATAAAATTATTAATCCTATGAAAAAATCGCCTCTTCCTATATGTACAGACTTTATTATTACGAAAGAAGGAATTATACGAGAAAAACTTCTCACTAAAATCACTTTTTTAGATGAAGATGAGAGTAGTTCTTCTTATGTTTTGTACAATAGAAAAAATACCATTCCTTTTTCCCATGAATAGATATTTTAAAACTTTTTCAAACTGTATTCTTGTTAAAGGCTATAATAGAAGTACTATTAATGATGTCCAAAGAAATAAAATATACATAATACCTAATGATATATATTATGTAATTGAAAAGTTAAATAAGAAAATACCTATTTCTGATGTTTTAAAAGAATACGATGAAGAAGAAAAGACAATCATCAAAGAGGCTATAGAGTTTATGGTTGAAGAAGAATATGGTTTTTATTGTGATTATGAAGAGTATGATTTATTTACAAGTTTAAACACTACTTACTCAAAACCACATCTAATAGACAATATTATCATAGAGTTTGGTAGGTTCGATTTTAAAAAATTACAAAAATTAAGAATCCTCGTTGAGGAATTAAAGGTGAGGTCTGTTTCCTTTGTTTTTTATTTTTCAATAACTGAAAATGAAATCAATGAAATTAACGAGATGTTTAAGTACACGACATTAGAAAATTTCGAGATATATACAAGATACGATTCTATCTATAAAAACACTTTCTTTGAAAATATTGAAAGATGGAAATCAAAAATAGAAAAAATAGTTATTTTTAATAGCCCTGAAAAAATAACTATATCATATGAGAAATATCTATGTAATGTTTATATGATTTTAAAAGATTATGATAATTTCGATTTTTGTGGATCTATTAATTCATCACACTTTGACGTCAATAAGGATAAAGTATTAGAGTCAATTAATTTTAATTCTTGTCTTAACAAAAAACTAGCCATTGACAGGGAAGGCAATATTAAAAATTGCCCAGTAATGAGACCTATTTTTGGAAATATCAGAAATATATCAGAGATAAAGGATATAGTAAAAAGCAGATCTTTTAAAAAACTTTGGAAAATAAAAAAGGATGAAATATCCATTTGTAAGGATTGTGAATTTAGACATGTTTGTACAGATTGTCGTGTATACATAGAAGACACAGAAGATTTATATTCAAAACCTAGCAAATGTGGATATAATCCATATACTAATGAATGGGGATAAATCTAATAAAAAGCAGTATGTATTATTTTAACTTATAAATTACAAATTAAACAAAAGAACCTACAAAAGATTAATAAAAAAAGGATTATTAATTATATTTTTTATATAAGCAATTAAATTAAAATATTTGTATTATGAAAAACTTTAAATCAATTGACGCGTTTGCGCAAGAAAACAAAAAATTGGAAAATGAAACCATGAAAAATATTGATGGTGGTGGAAATGGAACAATGGAACTAGTGAGAGACTCTGACACCATGATTGATGGCGGAGCTGATTGTCGAGAAGTTTGGGCGCAAGATGGTGGTGGTTTTGGACACATTACTATACATTAATAACCAAATCACTTTTTAAGCTATGAAATATATAATTACTTCAATACTATTCTTCATTTTTACATTTAGTTGTTCAACAACTCAAAATATCAAAAAAAACAAACTTCTAGATTATAAATATTATTTTTTAGGCATTTCAAAAGCTGATAGTTTACTTTTTATAGGTAAAGCGAAAGAAGCCTATATGATATATGATAATCTATTTAAAACATATGATTCTCAGAATGGATTTACAACGGGAGAATATTATCTGTATTTGAAAAGTAAAGCACAGTCGCAAATAAAAATAACGAAAAAAGATTTAGAACTATGCTTTTCAAAACATGGCATTACTAATAAATTAATATTATCCGATTCTATTCTAAAAAAATATTATACGAATTATAAACTTGAAGAAGATTATAAAAACTTAAGAAAATCATACTTAGCTAAAATGAATTTGAAATTAAGAAATCAAATCATAAAAATGACAGAGAGAGACCAACTTTACAGAATATATGAAGAGGATTCAGTTAAAATGAAGAAAATTGACTCTGAAAATGAAAAAATTCTTAAAAAACTTTTTATAGAGGATATATATCCAGATGAATTAATAGTAGGTAACTATTTTATTGGAGATGAGTTTTACGGTGTTCAAACTCTCCTATTGCATACAAGTAAAGATATTAGAAAATTATTTTTCCTTCCTAAAATTAAGAAATTTATAATACAAGGCAAATGCACGCCTTATACCTATGCTATTTTAGTAGACCAAATGCATCTTTACGAAGGTAAGGAGCAGGTTTATGGAACTTATAGTGGAACAAATTTAAAAAAAGAAGACTTAACTAGATATAATAAAAATAGGCAAAAATTAGATATAGGACTTCCCTCTGTACAATATGATATTTGGAAAAAAGAGCGTTATAATTAATTATTATTATACTAATTTATATTTTTTTTACGTACTTTTAATTGTCTGCTTTGTATGAGTATTTAGTTCTAAGAATACTTTCAGAAGCTGTTTTAACCTCCACTACGTATATAGATGTATCGTTTACAATGATTTTAAGCTCAGTTTCTGTTTTAGATCTATATTTCAATTAAGTGTTTTTTCCTTTTTCTTGTTTTACTAAATATTGAATTCT
Source organism: Tenacibaculum sp. (assembly GCA_020629275.1). GTDB lineage: Bacteria > Bacteroidota > Bacteroidia > Flavobacteriales > Flavobacteriaceae > Polaribacter. The sequence continues at coordinate 32,409 of JAHDDQ010000013.1, forward strand.
CTTTTTGGAAATAATAGTTTCAACTCTTCTTCATAAATGTATACTTTTTTCTTCTTAAAGAATAGTATAACTTAAATTACTACAAATAGAATACCAAAGTAATGTTGATAGTTAAAAGGCATAATCTTTAAAAAGAAATAACTACTATTAAATAGGAATTACTGCATTAAAAATTAAAATTAGACCTTTTAAATTATGGTTGATAATACATAACGTAATGCTTCTGATACTTTGAAGATTTCATATCAGAAGGTAAAATTCAAATCAGTAAAAAAATAGTTTAAGAATATTACTCTTTATTTATAATCGTACGGATAGGAAAAGGAATATTAATCTCATGATCATCAAAAACTCTTTTTATAGTAGTTATGGCTTCGCTTTTTACCTGTAAAGCGGTTAGGTTTTCTCTTGCGTCTACCCAGAAACGCAATAGAAAATCAATAGAACTATCTCCAAAATCAGTATAATAAAATTCAATTTGTTCTCCCTGATTAGGGGGGTAAAGTTTCTCAATTGCTTCAATGGCAATTTTTTTAACAGCAGGTAAATCAGATTCATAAGCAACCCCACAGGTTATCGTTGTACGAATTCTCCTCGTTAAACCGTAATTTTTAAATGGCTTCTCTAGAATTAGTTTATTAGGAACAACCACTATATTGTTGTCTGCTTCCTTAACTTTAGTATTTCTCAAGTCAATGCCAATAACTTTTCCTGAATAACCGTTAGTTTCAATCCAATCACCAATTTTTATTTCATCTTTAATAGCTATGAACAGCCCGGAAAAGGTATTAGATAAAGTACCCTGTAAAGCTAAACTTATAGCGAGGCCAGCCACACCAGCACCAGCAAGTAATGATTTTAATGTTCCGTCGAGATTTAAAATAGAAAGAGCAAGAATAAGCCCTATTACTATGACCAATATGGAAACAACATTAGAGATTAAGCTTCTAATAGATGCTTGTTTAATAATCTTTCTAAGGTATTTATTGGTGAATCCTTGCAAGTTTCTCGATAACCAAGATGCTAATATGAAAATTAAAAGGGCTAAAAGAAAGTTTGGTAAGTTTAAAACTAATGAATCAACCCAACCAGATAGTTTCTCTAAAAGTTTAGACCAAGACGATTCTAATTGCTCTTTCATATGTTACATTTTAGTTTATAGCAATAACGATTGAAAAAGATCGATTGCTTTATTTGGTTGCTAAATTTAGTAAATAGAAACTGAATAGAGCCCTATGTTATATTTAATTTATAGTTTGGTTTATGTACCAATTTGATTGTTTTTTTTGAGTTATAAGTAACAACCTTGGCATTATAAGGTTTATGATAATAATGTTAAATAGTTAGTATTTCGTTCTCGATAAATTTATTTTGTTCTTTGCTTTGAACGTGTTTGGAGTTTTCTATTATTTTAGCATCTTTCAAAGAAGGGAAAATTTTCCTAGCACGTTTAATCATCTTTTTTCCTGGGAAAAGTATATCATTCTCAGCGCCAAAAATTGTAATTGGTGTTTGTATAATAGAAGCTTTTTTAGAACTAATAATAGGTAAGGGAGTAAAATCCATTTTAAATTCTAAAAACACTTTTGATAAATATTTTATTGCAAATGGATCTCTCTCGGTAAAAACTTCAGACAGAAATTTTTCTACATATTTTAATTTTTTAGTTTTCATAAATCGTTTCATAGGAATGAAAACTTTAAATAAAGCTTTTAAAGGATTGCCATTAACAATATAAGCGGGAGCAGACAAAAACACTTCTTTGATTTTCGTCTCGTTAAATTCAAGTGTTTTTAAAATTACCAAACCGCCAAATGAAAAACCAGCCATAGTTACATTATAAATATTCAATGCTTCTATGATTTCGTTTATCCACTTTCCATAAGATTCATCTTTCATACTTAAACGAGTTTCAGCACTTTTGTTAGGTTGGGCAAGTACATCTATCGCAAAAACACTAAATTTTTCAATTAGGTTAGGATAAGTTTCAAGAGCAATTGGAGCACATCCATTTGCACCATGTATGATTAATATTGGTGGATTTGTAGGTTCACCAGTTATAATGAGATTAGTCTGACCAAAACTTGTGTTTAAAGATTTATACTTATACGCTATGTTTAGTTCATTTAATTTCTGATCATAAAGATTTAGAACGTCTATTTTTCCCTGTTTAGTTTTGTATAATGATGACATTTTATATTTTTAGGACAAATTTACTAAAAAATAAAAAATAGGACAAGTTTACTAATGAGTAAAACAAGAAAGAGAATATTATCAGTTTCGAGAGTTATGTTCAACGAAAAAGGGTATAGTAACGTTACTATTAGAATGATTGCATTACAGTTAAATATGAGCTCTGGAAACTTAAATTATCATTTTAAAAAAAGAGAAGACATTTTAGAGGCTTTATATTTTGAGATGGTTGAAGTTTTTGACGACCGAGTTAAAAATATAAGCAGTACAGAAATAAGTTTGGAAACGATTAAAAACGACATAATCGAAAGTTTGTTTAGAATGATTGAGTATCGTTTTTTTTGGACAGATTTATACAACATATTAAGACTGAATGAAAAGCTCAAAAAGCATTTTTTAAACGCTCATGAAGAACGGATTAACGGATATAAGTTTTTGTTTAAGCACATACAAGAAAAAGGAATTTTAGATAGTTTCAGATTTGAAAGTGAACGTGATTTTTTAATAGAAAGGATGATAGGTTATAGTAATACATGGCTTTACAATTCCTTTATTTATGAAATAGAAATAAATAAAGATTATATAGCATCTCGTTCAGAGAATTTAATGGGAATGCTTTATCCTTATTTAACAGATTTAGGGAAAAGCCAATATAGAGTGGTATTTCCCAAGCTTTTTTGATTAGTGATTTACCATAGGTTTCTTAGTACACTCATATTTTAGTACGCAAATACTATTTTCAAATAACATAAGATTATCATTTTTATAAAACATAACCTATTAAGGTTAAAGAAAAGTTCAAATAGAACTTATTTAGCATCAATTTTTTCAATCATTTCTATTGCTTCCTCTCTTGGAGGATATACTTTAGAAACAATAAACCCAATAAACATAGAAACTAAAAATGAAGGAAATAAAACATCTACAGCTATGAAATATTCTCCAATAGTTTCCATTTCTTTGAAAACAAAATTGAATAACATAACAGCTGTAAAACCAGAAATCATAGATGCAATAGCTCCTTTTTCTGAATATCCTTTCCAAAAAAGAGTAAGAATAATTACTGGACAAAATGTAGCTGCAATACCAGACCAACCAAATATAATAACCCAAAATACTTGCCTATCTGGAGAAATATAATTCATAATTAGAGCGATGATTAAAGCAGTGAATGCCATAATTATTGTTGATGCTCTAGAAATTTTAGTAAGATTTTCATCTTTAATATCAGGTCTGAATATTTTCTGATAAAAATCACGAGTAATAGCACTTGAAGCCAATATTAATAAAGAGTCAATTGTAGACATTATTGCGGATAAAACGATGGCAACAAAAACGGCAACTAATATTGTTGGCAAGAACGATTCAGTAATCATACTTAAAACATCTTCTCCATTGTTTCCTAAAATAGCTTCAGGATCTTGTCCTTCAGAAGTAAAATATAGACGGGCTAAAATACCAATAGTTACAGCTGCAGCATCTGTTAATAGTGTAAAAACAGTAGCAACCCATTTCCCTTTATCAATTTCATTTTCATCTTTAATAGACATAAAACGAACATAAACTTGTGGTGATCCCAAAAAGCCAAGTCCAATCATAGAAAAACCTAAAATGGTAAAAAGGTTCATCCATCCATCCGAACTTCTTCCTAATATATTAGTAAGCGTTGGATCAATTGCATTTAAACCCGAAGTAATTCCGGTTCCCATATCCATAGAATATAGGACTACAATTGGTAGTAAAATCAATCCGAAAAACATAAGTAATCCTTGAAATAAGTCAGACCAAACCGCAGCAACAAACCCACCGAAAAAGATATAAGCAAGCACAATGAAGAAACCGATTAAAGCACCTAATTTATAATCTATTCCCAACATAGATTTAAACGCTACACCAGTTACATCTATTTGTGAAGCCACATAAATAACAATAAAAATAACCAATACAGAAGCTGCTATTATTCTTAAAGTATGTGTAGCCGTTTTAAAATGACTTTGTAAATAATCAGGAATGGTAATTGCACCAAATGCATCTGATCTTTTTTTGAAACGTTTTGCCATAAATTGCCATGAAACAAATACACCTAACAACTCTCCAATAACAACCCAATAAGCAGAATAACCAGCCATAGCTCCCATACCCGTTAATCCAATCAATAACCAACCAGATTCACCAGTAGCTCTTGCAGAAAAAGCGACTGCCCAAAATCCCATCTTTTTCCCACCAACATAGTAATCACTCATACTTTTTATTCTTCGAGAAGCTAAAATTCCAATTAGAAATAGAATTCCAACATAAACAGCTAATACAGCTATTTTAATCACTAAGTTTTGATCCTCCATAATAGATTTATTAGGTTTTTTTAGTATTAAATATCTTGAAAAAAATGAAGAATATTCAGTTTTAGAAGAAATTGTAAAATAGTCAAAATAAGACGATATATGACTCTTTTGATATAAAATCTGGTAAAAAATCAAATAAAACCTCTAAAAATCATTACATTTGCGACAATGATGATTAACATAATTCATCCTTTTTGTTAGATTTAGGGATTAGCCTTGGATTTGTACATCCAATGAACAAAAAAAAAGTAAAAAATTTTGAACTCTGACCAAAAACCCATCGAAAACCTTCAAACTTTAGATGATTTAATTACTGCTCTTTCTGAGGGAGAGAGGACGACTTACAATCACATAATACACTCCATTAAATTAGAACCTAACGATTTTGAAACGTATTCGCATTGGTCTACAGATTGTTATACAAGAAATTGTATTGTAGATACTGAAAAGTTTGAATTGATATTAATTTGTTGGTGCGAAGGCCATAAAACACCTATTCATGATCATGGAGGTGAAGAGTGTTGGGTAAAAGTTATTGACGGTGAACTTGAAGAGGTAATTTATAAGAAAAATGAGGAAGAAGAATTACTTCCTGTAAGATTGTCTGTTTCAAAAGCCAATCAAGTCACTTATATGAAAGATTTTATGGGTTTTCATAGTTTAGAAAATATTTCGAACAAAAAGAGCATGTCTCTTCATTTGTATGCAAAGCCAATTCGTAAATGCACCATTTTTGACGAAGATTCAAAGACTTTTATCAATAAAGAAATGGCCTACCATACAACTGCTTAAACGATATAAACAACTAAATAATATATGTCTACAATAAAAAACGATTTAGCTTTATTTAATGAGCTTGCAGAAGTTTTGATTAATGAAGAACAACAAAATCCAGTAGCAGAAAGAATAGAAGCCAATCAATTATATGACACTATTGATTTGTCTTTAAACAGTACTGCGATGATAGATGATGAGTTTAAATCGTTACTGAGTGACATTTTAGTTGCTACACCAAAAACAGCAACGAATTTATTTTTCAATCAACTCTTTGGAGGAAGACAATCTAAAGCAGTTTTAGGAGATTTATTAGCTGTTTTATTGAATAACAGTATGTATACGTACAAGGTTGCAGGTCCACAGGTAGGTGTAGAACAAGAAATTATCAGGCAATCTTGCCGTCTAATTGGTTACGGTGAAAAAAGTAATGGAACCTTTCCAACTGGTGGTTCTATGAGTAATTATATGGCTTTGATAATGGGACGAGACGCAAAAGACCCAAAATGTCGAACGAATGGAATGACAAAACCATTAATTATTTACACTTCTAAAGAATCTCATTATTCTAATGCTAAAAATGCAAGTTTTGCGGGTATTGGTAGAAATAACATTCGTTATATTGAAGCTGATGACAAAGGAAGAATGATTCCTGAAAAATTGGAAGAGCAAATTAAAGAAGATATAGACAATGGTGGTATTCCAGCATATGTAAATGCAACTGCAGGAACTACTGTTTTAGGTGCTTTTGATCCTATTGATGAAATTGCTGATATTACTGAAAAATATACAATTTGGCTACATGTAGATGGCGCATATTGTGGAAGCGTGATGTTCAGTGAGAAATATAAACACCTTTTAAAAGGAGCAGAAAGATCTAATTCTTTTAGTTATAATGCACATAAAATGTTAGGAACACCTTTAACTTGTTCTATCCTTTTAGTAAACGACAAAAAAGATTTACACAATTCTTTTAGTAACGATGCGAGTTATTTATATCAAACAGATGGTGACGATTTTAACTTAGGAAAAACTTCTTTTCAATGCGGAAGAAGAAATGACGCTTTAAAGTTTTGGACACTTTGGAAATCGATAGGGACAAAAGGCTTAGAAAAAATTGTAGATCAACAATTTGACCTAGCAAACATTGCTTTAGAATATATTAGAAGTAATTCAGATTATACATTGTATAGTTTTGATGATTCTATTGGTGTTTGTTTTAACTATAAGAATATCGATCCAATGGCACTTTGTACTGCATTGTATGAACACCAAGAAACTGTAGTTGGTTTTGGTTCATTTAAAGAAGATACTTTTGTGAGATTCGTAACCATTAACGCAAATAATGAGAAAGAACAGATTTTAAATTTCTTTAAGGTCTTAGAAGATTTTGTTGCTAAAACACCCGAGTTAACTAAAGTTAAGGCATTAAGTATTTAATTATATTTAGTTAGTAACTAAACTACTAGATATATTAGGAAGCTTACTACGAACACTATAAATTAATAAAAATCTATTATTAATTTTATAAACACAGGATAGTTATGTATGAATAACTATCCTGTGTTTTAAGTTTTAACTATCTCTACATTCACATTCACCATTTACATAATAGCAGCGCCCTTTTTCAGTTTTCCACTTACCACCAGGTCCTCCATGTCCACCACCAGAATCTTTACATCCTTGAGTGTCACTGTCACCTCCAGAAATAAGTTTTTGTTCATTAGTACTCAATATTCTTGAATTATTAGCTTTCATTAATAATTCCTCTTTTAATAATTTTAAACTCTTCATAGTGTTTAGATTTATTTAATAATACGCTTACTCTGATTAAGGCTTTTCAGCTTTCGCCTATTTGTTGCGCTACAAATATTTTTAGTTATTTTAAAAGTTTCCCGATCTAATTCCTCTCCTGATAAATTGAGTATTATAATTTCTGATTTACCAGAGAAATTATCATGGATCTTTCTTATATAAACAACGGATTCGTTAATCAATTTTCTCTAATACTTAACTTAAAAAGCTATACGAATTTTGGATAACGTAAATTAAACAATCTAAGATGAAGGATGTTAACAGATAATTATATTTTTATGTTAATGTTTTTACCATTCGATAGTTTTCAATGATCTGTCCGGTCTCAAAATAGTTGGGTACTATACCTATTAATTTATATCCCTTTTGCTTATAGAACTTTATTGCTGAAAAATTTTCTTTATGTACGATTAGTTCAATTCTTGATTTAGTTAGTTTCTCAGCAAAATGATCTGTAAAATCAATAGCCTTTTTACCAATTCTTTTACCTCTATAATTTTCCAGAAGATATAGCTTATCTAATAATAAAAAGTCAGCGGTTTCTTTTAGTCCAAGATAGCCAACATTTAACCCTTTATATTTGAGTAAAAAATAAGTACTCCCATTTTTAATTTGTTGTTCTATTGCTTTAGCAGTTTGATACTTATTTATAAAATACTCCGTGTGCGCTTTAGGGATTACTGGATCATAAAATTTATGTAAAATTTGTCTAACCAAACTTTCAATACTTTCGAAGTCAGAATATGCGACTGCCTTTATAATTTCTATCATTATTTTTTGATTATGTGACTCAAAAATCAATGATTTAGGCATAGTAAAAATTGTATAAGTTTTACCTTTATGTGAAAATCCAATTTATTTTTTCATCTAGAGAGGAAAGGTTTTTAAAAAAGTCTTTAGGATTATAACCAGTTAGTCTATTGAAATCTTTAATCATATGTGCTTGATCAAAATAATTTGATAAGTAACTTAATTGCGTTAAGCTATTTTTCTCCTTGTATTGTAGTGTTTTCCTAAAGCGGACAATCTTTCTAAATTCAGTAGGTGTTTTACAAACATCTTTGTTGAAATTCGAAATCAAAGTCTTATGACTCAAATTATTTTCACTTGCAACCGAAGAGATTGACCTATTAGGGTTTTCTACTATAGTTTTAACAGCTTTTTCAAGCTTAAACTGTACATTTTTTTTAAGTTTATTATACCAGTAATTCTCAAGCTGTTTAATTATGTTATTTGATGATCTTATCCTTAAAATCGAATTCATAATGGTTTTATAATCTGAAAAAGGTAGAAATACAGTTTCATTTGAGTTGCAATAGTAATTAAGTGGTTTGTTTAAAAAAGCATTAAGGCCTAGCGGTTTAAAATAAGTTGTAATCTCTTTAACATTTCCTTCGTATTGAATCAAAAGTGGACTTGTGAATTGAGTGTCTAAATTCGAATTAAAATTTTGTTTAGAAGATTCTATAGTTTTTATAAATTCATTGGTTCTAATTACTTCGGTATTAGAAGAAATTGAGATTATAGAAAAAATACTAGGGAATGTGAAATAAGTAGTTTTACCTTCTTGTTTTGAATGTGTTAAAATGTAGAAACATTCAATATATTTTTGAAGTTCAATATCTGAAGGTTTAATGACTTCTATTTTCATTATTGATTTTTCTAAATTTAGAGTATGCTACTTTTATATGTAATAGTGCTTTTAAGGAAGTAAAATACAAAATAAAAGCAATAGCGGTTTCGGCTTTCAATGAAATCACTATTGCATAGATACATTTTGTGAAATTTCACTATTAAAACAGATAGCGAATACGTAAAAGGAGATTTATTACAGCTTCTCTTTTGTTCTCTATAAATGACTTTTTCAGGTTGTGTTAATTCCGCTTTTGTTAAATAATATGCTAGGTTATCAGTTATAGGTAGCACATTAGCAGATTCAATCATCTCCAAAAAGTCGTTTTTTATATTCGTTTGGCTTACAAATTCTAAAAAGCGTTTTTTTAGTTTGTGAACAACTTCATGCCGTTACGATTAAAACTAAAATTTTTAATGAGTATCTCATTTTTTAATTGAATATAATTTTTTGGATAAACTTAAGATGAAATAGTCAATGCTACAGTTATAACTAATTTAAAATATAATAATATGTTATATAGGAGGTTGTTTTAGAGTTGAGTAAACTCTTAAAATAAAGATTTAATACACACCATGTTCTTATATAGTATGTTTACTGTTTTTTATTTTAGTTGTATGTGAATATGATCATCGTGTCTTACTGCTTTGCATCCATGATATCGTATTCTATCATCTTTTAAGTTCAGTCTGTTTTTCAAATGTGGCTCAATAAATAATTTACCTAAATTCTGATTTTCTAAGATGCTATGTATTAGTTTTCCCGTTCCTTTTTCAGAGAATACATAATTCTTGTTGATGCTTCCAAAAGTTAGATATTTTGGATAGTCATATTGAAAATATCCATTTTTTAAACAAGTATTTACTTGATTGAATTCGTCTAATTTTGGTTCTTCAAAAACGCCATATCCGCTAACAGATTTTTGTCCGCTTTTTATAACCCCAATCTCTGTTTCATAAATTAGACTTATATCAATTTTCTTTCCATCATTATGGCTTAAATGTGGAAGCAAAGGAAAATTATCAAAGAAGGGAAAGTTCGCATCTAAATAATGAATTTTAATATTTGTTCCTTTTAAACTGTTTGCTGTATTATTCAATAATTCATTTAATTCTGGTCTTACATAATTTCTATTCAATAAAATAGTCATATAGTTAGTAGAGCTTATCTTCTCAGAATCTTTTACTCTTACTCGTCCAAAAATAGGTGCAACAGATGGAATAATTAAGAAAGTAGAAAACAGATATACCCCAATAAAAACTAAAAGAGGTTTAAATTTTAGTTTAGTGTCATATTTTTTAGAAATTATTAAACTCATTAAGTAAACAATACCTCCAATTTGAGTGATTATAGTGAGTAATCCAAAAAGAGTAAATTTTAATATTATGTTCAGCGAGGTTCTCAATTTTTGAATGTAGATTTTATTATGATGTAATGTTTGAAGATTGTAATCTTTAAGTTATCTATTCTTGGCGAAGACTTTGTCAATTCCTCAACAAATATTATATTTTGATTCTACATCTGCGTTTAAGGTTAATTCTGCTATAATGTTATGGCACATATCTTCCAAGAAATCATAAACTACCTTTTAATTCGTGTAGTCTAGAGGCAAATTTATCAAAAACACTTTTCAAACATTACTTAGATTTTCGAAGATTTAGTAGAATTTCTTTTTGTGTAAACTAATTTTAAAAGTCAGAGTATGAGTTTAAAGGCTTCTCTTTTGTGCTAAACATTAATTTTTTTCGTTTTAAACATAATGTGTTTGTATAATAAGTTCTAATAAAGAATGTAGCGTGTGTAAGTCTGATAGGGTTTCCTTAATTGGTTTCATTATTGACGTTTAGATAATGCTGTTAATACATTAATTGCTTTGTCTGAGTCTTTTATATCAACAAAAATATGATCATGATAATATCCAGCAACTACATTACAACTAATATCATTCTTTGCTAATTCTGATGAAAATGCAGCTGTTAAACCTACGGCTTCAAGAGAAGAGTGAATCATAAGTGTAATCCAAGAAGCAATATACTCATAATGCAAGTTTAGTTTATCTGCTATTGTTCTTTCAATAATAATCGTTGTCCCTTCTTTTTCTTTGAATTCACAAATTATATATTTTCGTTCAATTTTACTAGTATCTTCAATTGTTGAGAATATGTACTCACCATCATTAAGTTTTGGTGTCATCCCTTTTATTAATTCAGATAAATTAGTTTCTCCAGACATATAGTTTTTCTGTTATATTTTTATAAATGAAGTTATGTTCTTTAAGTAACGAATTTAGAAAATATACACTGAATAGAAAATTAGTGCGGACTTTCTTAAGTAGGTTAATCCTAATAATCAACTACAAAGACTGTCGTAGAAAAAAGATCATTCTAATTTTCCAATAATACCCCAACCATTTGCTTTATCAATAACAACGCAATGAAGTGTATTTTTACCTTTTCTTAGATTTAGATACAATTTATTAGCATTTATATCTATATGCCCTTGATATTGTATTCCTTTAGACCTAAATGCATTATTACCTTTAAAAATGGGTATACCGTTTAAAAAGACAATTATTTTATCGCTGTAATCAAATGAAAATAGCTTAACTTGATTACTATTTGATTCAATAATTGTTAGGGCTATAGCATATACTTCTGTATTTTTTTCGAAATTACCAGCTGATGGTTTTTCTATATATTTTGAAAATGGAAGCAAACCCGATTTATCAGTTGGTACGGTTGTATAGTTTTCTTTTGAAATATTATCGAAGCTTAAACTGTTTTCATTAAATGGAAACGCTTTTGTAATATCCCATTGTGATATAATATTAGGTTCTATATGTTTTTGTGTGTTAGATTTAGTCAGTCGAATTGGATATTTGGGAGTCAATTTAAAATTTGAAAATCTATTATTGAATAATGCAAATAGACCTAATTCGCCTTTATCGTGGTTCGTCTTGAGATTATCTACAGTAAGAACTTTTTCATTATTAACAAAAACAATTGCATTGTAACCTTGTATTTCAATGCGCAAAGTGTTCCACCCTTCAGTTTTAAAAGTAATATTGGCTTGATGTTCTTTGTATAATTGCCAAGTTAATTCTTCATTAAAAGTTGGTGAATATTGTATGGCATCAGCTTGACTGGATTTATGAAGTCTCATATAAACCTCTTCCATAGTATTCTGCTGTTTCCTAAAAATAAGTCCTGCAAAACTTCTATTATTGTTTGCGTAAACATCAACTTCAATAGTTCCATTTATGAATTGTATATCTTTTAGAATTGCTTTGCCATTTAAGAGAAGAGTTTCTCTATTGTCAAATATTTCAAAAGAAGAAATTCCTTTGTCTATCTGCCAATTTGAAGAATTCATTGGAACAATTTTAGTTTTATTTTGAGCTCGAGATAATTGCAAACTGTTTAGCGTAATAAATAAGCATAAATAGAATATTTTTTTCATCGTGTTATTGATTTTTTCACACTTGCAAATATTATGTTTTGTTCTTATTGAAGGTGTATCATTTTATAGCGAATGACTATCATTTTGGTAATTCCTTCTATACATGCTCGGTGTAATGCCTTCAAGTTTGTTAAAAAAGCGTGAAAGATTATTTGCTTCACTAAAATTTATAGCACTTGCAATTTCAGAAATAGTTTTATTAGAATATCGTAACTCGATCTTAATTTCTTGGAGTAATCTATAATTAATAATTTCTTTAGAAGTACACCCAAAGTATTCTTTAACAACTTTATTTAATTGTTGTCTAGAGATATTGAGTGCGTTAGAGTACTCTTTTACAGAATGAAACTTTCGGATATTTAACTCCAGTATTTCTTTAAACTTGTAAATAACCGAACTGTCTTGTGTTTTATATGAAAGATTATATTTTATTGAAAATAATCTATTCAATTTTGATAAATAGAAATATAAAAGAGATCTGATTATATGAAGACTATCATTCTGAAAGTCTTCTATTTCAGATATGATTTCATTTAATATAAGTTGAATTTTTTTATATTCATTTTTCGTTATTTGTAAGTATTGCGAATGTTTTGAATTGTAAAAATAATGCAGTCGATACACAAAAAGTTTATCATCAAAAAAGTCTGATAAGAAGTCATTTTGAAACACAAGGTGAAACCCTTTAATATCAGATGTGTTTATTTTACAGCTTTTTTTTTGATAGGGAGAAATAAAGAATAGTGAGTTTTCTTCAATATTTAGAGCATAATTATTTAAGTCAATAGATCCTGTGGCTTTTTCAAAAATAAAAATTTCAAAAAAGTCAGTAGTATGAGGGGAAACTTCAAAAAACACATTAGGATTCGTCTCGAATTTATGTAGATCCATTTGAAGTTCAAACCCATATTTTTCTTTTTTAAAACGGAATATGCGCAAATCTCAATTATTTTTTGGGTTAGTTGTTTGTATACTGTATGCTCAGATTTTTTCTCTTTAACGTCCAAATAGTGCACTAAGAATCAAAAAACAAGGAGTAATTATTAAAAGTGAAAAACCTATTTTACGTATTAATACCTTCCTGTTTAATTTTTCAATTATCTTTTTATCTGGGGTTAAAGAAATAGCTTTTCTAATATATTTAAAACCATAAAAAGGTTTGTTTATGTTTGTGTCAAAATCTTTAACCTTAGATATAGTTTGACTAGGATTAGATATTAAAACTAAAAATAATCCTAAAATCCAAGAAAACATCATTAATGTAGAGAATATATCGTTCATTTCTTATGGTTAAAGACCTTTTTTAAGGAGTTATATGGTTTAAAAGTAGTCAAGAACAAGTAATTACCCATGATCATTATCGTGAACAATTATTTTAATTTATCAAACATTTCCTTCACTTGAACCAAATTATAAACTTTGTAGGCTACATCTAGTTCTAAAGCATAATCTTCCACGGATTGTTTGTATCCAATGGATTTTCTTAATGCATTTACTTTGCCGGGGTTCTTAATCGGCCACACAATATATTTTCTACTTTTTTTGCCAGTTTTTTTATCTGTTACATTTCCACCATAAATCTGAGTTCCATATATCTGTTCTTTTCCAATTTCCATAAGGTATCTATCCTCCATCATTGCAACCAATGTCATTGGTAACTCTTTTGTTCTCCTGCTTTTTTAATTAGCGGTAAGTATTTACCAATTTTATTTGAATGCTGAATTACATACCAAACAGTTTTATTTGTAGGTTCACCGACGAAAGATTTTTCAGGATATCCATGTTTGTCAATAATATTTGAGACTTTTTTTAGGTTTACAGAATCGTTTTTTATGATAATACCCCAAGGATTTTTATAAAAGTCTTGCTCTGAAATATTAAGCTTCAATAATAGAGTTGCTTTCTTTTCACTATTAATATTTGTATCTATTAATGCACGTGGTGCTTGGCCGAGAATTAATATTGAATCTAATTCAGCTTTTAGTTTTTTATTTATTGACTGAGACAAGAGGCTATTACTAGGAATTAATTTTATATATTGTTGTTCCTTAGATATTTTTAGTTATACCAAACCGACATAAATACAAATTAAAGCTATAGTATTAAAGAAGCCGTGTATGGCAATAACAAACCACAAATCGTATTTGCGTATGTAGAATATAAGAGCTATTAGCGCTCCAATAATCCAGGTAACAAGTTGCCCTGTAATACCTTGTTGACTGTGCATGAAACCAAAAAAGCCAGTAACTAGGAAAATATTAAGAAATATACTGATTTTGCTCTCTCCAAAGAATTTTACAAATTGGCGCATAAAATAACCACGAAAGATTATTTCTTCTCCAAATCCTGAGGTAGCCCATACTATTAATAAAGTAAATAATGAAGCAGAAAGATTTCCTTTTAATCCATCAAAACTTGAATAATCTATAGGAGCTCCAGTTAGTTTTGTAATTAAAGGAACCAACGCAAAGAAATAAAAAATGAACAGCCCTAGTGCAACTAATGGAGCTAGTATGAAAATATTTTTGACTGTAAATTTTTTGCTTTGAAATCCAAGCTCTGAAAATGCTTTTTCTTTGTATTCTAGGTAATTTGCTATGATGATTACTATTGAGGCAATAATATTCGGAAGAAAGCTAAAATTAATTGGTCCAAACCATAAAAAGCAGATGATTATAATGGTAATTAATGGAATTAATATTTGACGTAAGGTGATTTTGTTCATTGTTTTTTAGTTTAAATTCTAAGCGAAATAATGAACAAATTCCTTGAGAATCCTTTTAAATACTTATGTTTTTACTGAATGGTTGAAATTTATAACTGAATAGTCGGTAGTTTTTGGTGTCATTTATTGATACCAATCTATAAATGCTTTTCGCTTGTATCGACTGATACTAATTTCAGAGATCGTATCCTTTTTAATGAAAGGCTTTAATTGAATACGCAACTTGCCATTTTCAATCTTTTCGATTTGTTCTACAGTATCTTTATGAATGATAATTTGTCGATTGGCTCTAAAAAACAGTTGATCGTTTATTTTTTCTTCGAGTTCATTTAATGTAAAATCGGTGTTTATTATCATACCATTATTCTGAACAGTATATACAATTTTGTTCTCGCTGTAAAAGCACGCAATATTATCATAGGTTAGCTTCGTCATTTTTGTGCCGTTATCAATAGTAATTTCAGCATCTTTTATTGACAAATTATATAAATTGTATATGTCTTGAGCGTACAATAAACTTATGAGAATAAAACACAATAATAAAGTAATTAGTAAACCAATTAATAAATAATAGAATATTGTCTGCCCGCCCGCAACTTTATCAATAATAATATTTATAGGAATATACATGATTGTAATATATCCTAGAGTAGAAACCATAAACCTTATAATAGTTATAAACGCTACCTTTTTAGAGAAATATTTTTTTCATAAAATTTAAAATTAAGTTCCGCTATGATTCCAATGAGAATAGACAAAACAATAGTTGATAGAAAACCTTCTATTGGAAATCTATACGTTTCACTATCTAGAAAATTATCACTAGCTGCTAAATGATTTGCGACTAGTGAAAAAAATATTAATATAATTGCTTTTTGAACCCAACGCCATCCAGAACCATTGATAAATGTATACCATACTTTTTTTACTGTATTTTTGATTGGTTGTATCGTACTCATGAATTAGAAGTTCTTTGTCTATCAGGTTCAAAGTAACAAATAATTGCCCCAAGAATATGTTTAAACTATTTTTAAATTTTACCTTTAGAAGGAAATCTTGTCTATTTTTTCTAAAGAATTTTATTGTTTTTAAACGGTCTTACTTAACGAATTACAGCGTTATTATTAACGGTTAAGCAGTTAATCATACATGGTGTTATATATTGGTTTATCTCATTATTTTAGTCAGATAAACAATTCCAAAAATCCAACCGATATAGAGTAGAGTATAAGTTAGAGAGTAAACTACTGAAATTCCAAGATCTCCTTTTGTATCTTTTGATTTATTGAAAACAAATTTCAATGCCCGGAAAAAAATCCAATATAACATTGCCAAAATTATAAAAATTGAAAACCAAAAAATAGCTTTTAAAACGATCAGTAATATAATTATTAAAATTGTCATTCCAATCCATAATATGATTGATAAAATAAAGCCACCAACTCCATCTCCAATATCAATTGAAGGTATATCGAAAGTAGATGAAGTATTTCCTATAAGATCACCACGTCTAAAATTACGAAACTTTGGGAAATTGTCAATTAATCCAACTCCAGAATAAAGTCCATAAGTCATAAAAAGAAACAATACTGTAGCTATAATTCCTAATGATAAATAGAGGTTAGAAGTCAGGCTTCGATTATAATTAATTCCAGTCAGATAAACAGTTGTAATTGTAGTTCCGATTACGAGTAGTGAAACTATGAAAACGGATTTTCCTTTTAAATAATTCTGTTTAATTTTCAATGTAGAGGTTTTTGATCAGCTTGTTGGTAGCGTTTTGGTTAAGTTGCGTTCTAATGCAGTTAAGGTTTTGTTATGTGCTTTTTTAAAATTCAATTTTATTATCAAAAGTAACGTTATTGCTTGTGTTTTTTTCATTTTTACTCAACTACATTAATGAATAGCTTATTAACAATTTTCCATTCATTATTTATTTTGAAAAGAGATAAGTAGTCGTAGTAATTAAAGCCTAACATTGGGACATGCAGTTTTACCATTGCAATTTTGCCAAGTATATCTATTCCTATTATTGACATTTTTAAGGTTTCTCCTAAATCATTAGGGCTTTTTCTATTTTTTACTGTTTGAATATAATCGTTGATGTTTTCAAAATATTCATTTGAGTTAATGTCTCCGTATATATTTGCATTAGCACTAAAACAAGTTTTAAGGTTTGATATATTTCCATAAAAAATTCCATCAAAATATATGTTGATTACATTTTCTATTTCTTTAATGTTATCTTGGTACATTGACTATTTTTCAGTTATTAAAGATTGTTTTCCATTACAACCCCAATTTTCAATTGGTATTTCGTCTATTACAACATGTGTAGTTTTTGGGTTTTTGTTTAGAATATTAACGACCAATAATGTTATTCCTTCGATTAATAATCTCTTTTGTTCTATAGTTACATTTGTATCTGTAACTCTTATGTTTATGTAAGGCATATTTCTTTTTATTAGTATTGCTTTTTTAAATCAATCCCATTTTGAAGTTGTTGATATTGCATATTTTCCAGCACCTAATAAAAATATTACGATTGCACCAAATAGATATAAACCTTGTAGTTCAATTCCCCAACCACCAAATTGATTTAAAGCAAAGATATCTGCAGAATGAACCATTATGATAGCAATGAACATATTGAATACTAAAACTAAACTAGCTAATCTTGCTTTCCAGCCAATGATGATTAACATTGGAGCAATTATTTCGCCTATAAAAACAAAGTATGCCGTAAATTCAGGTATTCCGATGTCTTTTAGTAAACTTTTTATAAATGAATAATTGGAACTCAAGTTTGCAATTCCGTGTAATAAAATAAGTAAACCAATACTCAATCTTTGCAAAAGTAATCCAGTATCCTTGTTTTTAAAATTTTCTAAATTGTTCATATTATTTAATTTGTTAAAATTAGTATGATACAAAAGTTAAAAAAAGTCATAATGGAACACAGGACTATTGTCACTATTAATTTGTGACAAATGTCACACACTAAAAATATTTTATGAATTTAATCGGCTTAATGTTTCTCTGCTGACACCTAAATAAGAAGCTATAAGTTTTTTAGGTACTCTTTGAAAAAGTGTTGGGTATTGTTCTTGAAGTAACTCATATCGTTCTTTTGAAGAATTTTTTAATAGTGATAAGATTCTGTTTTGAAGAGCAATTCTACCAAACTTACTTTTTTTTGCCCAAAACCTTTCCATTTTATGCATTTCTTTAGTGAGCTTTTCCCTGTTTTCAAATGTTATATATAGTAGTTCAGAATTTTCAATACAATCAATGTTTATTTTAGATTTAGATTGTTTTACGAAAGATTCATAATCTGTTATCCACCAATTTTCCATTCCGAATTGCAAAATATGTTCTTTTCCATTTTCATCAAAAAAGTAACTTTTTAAACAACCTTTGACTATCCAATATTCTTTATTTGCAATTTCTCCTTCCTGTAAAATGTATTGATGTTTACGCTTTGTAGTTGTTTCAAAATGACTTAATATGAAATCAAATTCTTCGTCGGTTAACTTAATTATCTCTTCTATATGTTTTTTTAGAGGATGTTTCATTTAATTGATGGTAACGGTTTTATACACGTTATTGTAACACGTTTTATTTTTTTGTCTACTGGCATTAAAACCATTCGCGAAATATTATGGATCCAAAATCTAATTGCTGGAAATCCTAATCCAATTAGCAACCATTTCTTTTTTAAGTTAGTCCAATTTTTCCAATGCTTTATTGTTTTTCCTGTAATTGCTAATCCGAGTATTAAAGCAATAACAGTTGTAGGTAGAAAAAGACTAAACTTAAAAGCAAAATTATATACTCCAGATCCTTTTTTTAACCTAAATAAGTATCTAAGCTCATTAATTAAAAGTGTAAGAGTCAAAAATCCTAAACTGAAAAGAGCCATTCTTAAAGTCAATTTTATTTTCTTTTTATGATATTTATTTAGTTCCAAAAATCGTAATGACATGTTTTTATTCAGTTCTTAATATTATAGTTTCTGTTAATTTAATATCAGAAATATTTACGTTATCATCTTTTAACATAAGTTCATTAATTACTCGAAATTCCGCGCTTCGTCCAGCAATATTCAAAATAATTTCGCTTTTTGGATTCCTACTACAATAATCTTTAGTTTCATATTCCATTATTTCGAACTGTTCATTATCTATAAAACTTTTTGATATTCTTTTTTGGCCAGAGTAATGTTCAATATAGTTTTTTCTCCAATTCACATTCGGCAACATTCTTCGGACAAATGCGATTGGTAAAAAAGTAATAATTTCAATTGCGTTATTTTCTTCAATTCCGTTTTGAGTGAGTAAATTCAAAAGTTCATTATTACTAATATTCTTTGTAGAATTCCCAATCAGATTAATTGATTTTTTCACATCAGATTTAAATTCAGCCATCTTTTTATTTTCTTTATTTCTCAAAACATTCTTTCAGATGCGAGTTTTTCTCAAATGTTTTACGTTTTTTGGCTAAAGGTTAGTGTGGGAGAAGAAAATCAGGGATTTTCGAACACGCACTAAGCTGAAACCTTTTTGTTTAGTTTTTAATTTGTTTGTCAAAAGCTAAATAAATAGAAAAGGGTTTAGCGACTTAGTAAATATACACAAAGCATCGAATAAGAAATCAAGCCCGCATTAACTTTAGCCGTTGTTAGCTTTAGTTTATTTCAACTGTAATGTATGTGTTAATTTCTTCATTTCAGAAATATTTTTCTCAAAGTCAGATTTTATTATACCCTGTATTGCTATTGTCTTTTCAGTATCTACAACAACTAATTCATAAATGGTTGATTTAATTTCATTCATTTTACCTTCAATAATAAATTCACAAGCTTTTTTTCCATTTATATTTTTTTCATTGATGGATTTAACTTTCGAATTACTTAAGCCTTTGTTTTCTAAAAGACCAACCAATTGGACAGCAACATCTTTGGGTGATTTGTTTAATTCCCTAGGAAATGTAGAAACAACGAGGAATGGATTGTTTCCATAATTCTCCATTTTTTCACCATTTATGGAATACATAAAAACACTAGATGTTGATTTAGAAAATTTAAATTTTGATTTAGATTCATCTAGTATAAATTGCGCAGTATCGAAAGGATTAACGTTTTTTTCTTTGTCATAATAGATTGATGAAATCATTTTTAAAATATCTTTTTCAGATTCTTTGTCTAGACTATTAAATTGTGACATCACTAATGTTGAGTATGTAGTGTCACCAAAAACTAGTTGAAATGATTTCAGATTATTTTTTTCAAAAGAGACATATTTCGCAGGATATTCGTTGAGTTTTATTTCAAGAAACTGATTTACTTCTATTCCTTGTTTTTTAAAGTTCTCAGTGGTAAAGGTTTTCGCATTTGAATAAAAATTATCACCGTCTAGATCCATTATTTGGATAGCGGCTCTATTTCCATTAATTAAACCAACAAAACTTTCAGCCATCTGGTAATTTTCACTAGGTATTATATAGACTCTAGTTCCCGGGATATTAATATGCTTTGGTGTTTTAGTGTTGACTATATTTCCGTTTGTTAGTTGAGAAAATAAATAAGTACTAGAAATTAATAAGGTAAATAGTAGTTTTCGCATTTTTATGTTTAATTACAGCTAACGGCTTAGTGTATGATTTCGTTGTGTGTTAAAGCACTAAAGTTAGCAAATAAACACAGATAGAAAGTCCGTGAGGACTTTCGTAAGTAGGCTATTACTAGCAATGAATTATACACGGTGTTAGCCACAGTTATTTGTTTTTTGTCGGGTTAATTTTCAAATCTAATATTTCAATTACTTCACAATCTGCTGAAAACGTTCCACCTTCTCTGAAATGACCTTTAGTACCAATTTTTATTTTATCGTAATGAAAAGGTCTCATCTCATTATTTATAATCCACATTCTCGCTGTTCCTGATTTAGGAACTCGACAATTATTTTCTAATATTAATTGACCGTCTTGATTTTCAAATTCAGGCCAAATCATATATAATACTTTTTCGTTCTCTCCCAAAAAGGAAAAATCCGAACGAATTCCTTGATATGGTTCTCCAGTTTTTCTTCCGCCATTTTCTGGACTTCTAAACACATATTTTACTCTAAAATCAGCTTTATGATTTAGTCTTTTTTCGTAAGGTTCGTGCATTATTTCATTTTTCTAAAAGTCAAACTCATTCGCCCATTTTCAGTGTCAGACTTTGGAATTGAGTGTTGCCATTTGTCTTGAATTTCGTTTGTCATATAAATAAATGAACCAGAAGGAAGTTCAAAATCTTTTATTAATTCTCTGTTTTCAATATTTCGAAATCTTAAAATTCGAGTTTCTCCAATTGATACTATGCCAACACCTGTGTTTTCGTGTAATATGTCAGTTTGGTCAGAATGAAATCTCATTTTAGATTTTCCGTCCAAATAATAATTAATCAAGCAGTTATTTGGTTTGAAATTCAATGTTTTATTAATTGATTCAATTATAGTATTCAGTTCAGCTGTAAATTCTTGAAAAGGATAACTTATTTGAGAATAATTATATGCTTTTCCATAGCTTGCAGTCTTTCGAGCAGACATTCTTTCATCCCATTCAACATTGTTTTTCAGTTTATGAAACAATTCAGTTGGGTTATCAATAAAATTTTCAATGAATGTTATTCCGTTCATTATTTTTTCTAATTGTGGCTAATGTACCATGTAAGAAATATAGGGTTGTAATAAGCGATACGTTTCGAGTTGGTACTAAGTCAAATATAAATATTTTGCTTTTATCATTTTCTGCAAATGCCAAATTTTATATTTGGCGACTTTGCAAATAATCACAAGCTTTACGATTAAGAATGAACACCCTATGTTTTCTTACACATTGTTAGGTAACGTTAATCCAACAAACCAGCTTTTTTTATCTCATGTCGTTTTAAATCATCCAATGAATTTATAGAAAAATTCATATAATCTATTGGTAGAGACTTATTTGGATTATAAGGACCTGTCCATGTTAAATGACCACCCCCGCTAGTTTCAAAATAAGGTTTAGATTCTATATGTGTAGATATTAAGTTATTGTTAGATTGAAAACACTCTTTTTCGTAAATATATATTCGATGGTAATTTAAATCTTTGCGAGTTAAACTCGATAAATCTAAAAAATCGTACATATCTGTGTATGTCTTATAAGGTATTCCTCTGAACATTATTATTTTATATGGTACATCTGGATCACCTGAATGTATATATGGTGTCAATTCAATATTTAAATCAGTTAATGAATATTTTTCCGAGTTTTTACTTCTATGGAATATAGGTTTTATTCTAAGTGCTTTGTATGTAAATTTAATTTCATCAGACACTTTTATAAATGAATCTCCATATTTTGCTTTTAGCTTCGCTAATTGTTTTTGTTGTAATTCCTTTAATTCCTTTTGATCTAATTTTAATAATTCTTTAAAGGGTGTATTCTCATAATGTTCATTCCATAAAACGTTACCATAATTTTTTTTATCTGGATAATCATATATTTGGAAGCTTAATTTACCTTTCGAAAAGGAATTGTCAAAACATTTAATTGTTCCTTCTGGATAGCGGTAAGTTACTGTTTTTCTTGTTTTATCTGGGTTACCAAAAACAAAGATTATTTGTTCAGGTGTATCTTTTAAGAAAAAACTTTTATCGTTATAACTAAATTCACAGTCATTAAATTCTAAACGATTTTTTTGATTATTGAATTCTGTAATTAAGTTATTAAATTTTGAGTTTTTATGATTAGGCTTGATATTGAATTCAGTAATATAATCATCAATGTTTTTCTTTTCAATTTCTTCTTTTAACCCTAATTTTTTCTCTATTTTCTTTCTTTCAATTTCCTCGGGTGTATCAGGAAAAATAACGGGGTAAAATAGAATAAATAAAAAAATAACGAATAGAGAGAAAATGCCTAAACAACCTATAGTTATTATTTTTAAAAACTTTTTCATTTTTTAAATTTTGATTAAAGGTAAAATTTTGCTTTTAAAATATCTTCAAAATTCCGTTCGTTAGTTTGAAGAATTAATCAGATTCTGATGTGCATAATGTTATCTAACGTGTTTGTGTATGGTTAGTTGCGGTTTTGTATGCGAGGATTTTCCAAAGGAAAATCAGACGTAACAAAACAAGCAACGACCTTTAAATTTAGCCTAAACCAGCAATTTTTTATGTATTTTGTTAGGCACTGGCTTTATTTATCTTTTTCTTCAGAAGTATCAGATTCAGATTCCGAATTGTTTTGATTTTCTACATTATCTAACAAATCTTTTGGTGGTTTTCTAAAAGGTAAACTTTTGTCAACTTCTCCACCATTTTTTAATTTGTCTTCCATTAATTTTTTTAATAAATCTTTGTCCATTTTCTCTATGTTATATAGTATTTATTCGGCTTGTTTAAATTCTAATTTCGGTATTTTTTCTTTCGGTTTCATAATCTCTTTATTTTCTTTTTTCGATTCAAGTTTATGTTCGGATGATTTATAGTTTTCAATATTAATTATACTATAAAGTACAATTAATAAAACTCCAATAGGTAAAAGAATTACAATACTAAAATTCAATCTTGGTATCCATTTTTCTTGTTTAATTTCGGTTATTCTATTTTCCGATACTTTTTCAATTGAGTCAGAAATTTGTCTAATACTCAAGTAATGTCCAATAAAACCGATAGTCAGACATAATATAAAAATCGCTAATGATAAATAAAATATCCAAGAATAAATAGCGTGTTTGAAAGGAACAATATCTTCTATAAAAGTCAAGGACAATCCAATCGCACCACTTGAAATTGCTAAAACTTGACTGTCAAATTTTGACACACTATATTTTAAGTCTTCGTAAAGGTCTTTTATGTAATTGTCTTTTTCGGTCATTTTTTTTAGCTTGTGCCTAACGGTTTCGTATAACCGACAGTTACGGGTTAATATGCGTTAATTTTCGGTTTAGCACAGACGTTAGCAATTCTGAGTGGATTCGGACATAGTCGAATCCGCCGTAATTGCGGTTATACATTGTTGTGCAACGTGATTTTATATTGTCTTATAGTTTTTCCTTCACTATTTTTTGTTTTACTTTCCCTTAGAAATCCATATTTGGAATAGTAAAATTCTATTATTTCTTCCAATTTCCCGTTTTTATAACTCTTAACGACTTTAGACTTCATTTGTTTTTCGTTGTGATATTCAAAATCGGTTATACTTTTTTTGTCAAACACTTTAGAGTTATGACTTTTGTAAATATTAATTATTCTTTTATTTTTTTTTGTTTTTTTGTATTCAATATCATATTCCGAAACTAATTCACTTTGATTATTGAACTCTTTAATTTTAACTATTCTCCCTTTTTTATAGTCGTAAGTCACAGAATCGGTGATTTCAGGGTCATAACTAATTGATTTTATCAACCGTTCATTTTCATAGAACAACGAATCTTGATTTTTTCCAAAATCATAAATGTCAAAATTTGCAATTAATCTGTTTTTCTTGTCGTAAAAAAATCTAGTCGTGTCGATTGTTTTATCTTCTCCCCATTTCCAAATTTCAATTGTTTGTTGATTTCGTCTATTGTATTTAAAAATAGCAGTATCACTTTTTTCCGTTTTGTAACTGTGAATTTCTATCTCAGTCAACTTATCAGGATATGTGGTTTTGATTTTCGCAATTGTGTCTCCATTTCTGTCAAATTCATAGTCGATTTTGTGTCTCCCTTTTTTGTCAAAAATTTGAATTAAAGAAATATATGGGTTAGCTCCAGTCGAGTCAATTAGTGTCTTAGTTTCAAGATAGTAATTTTTTAGTTTTGGCTTTTCGCGAGTCATATCTGTGTCATAGTATTCTTGCGAAAATGACAGGTTGATTACTAAGATTAATAATATGCTAAAAGCTTGTTTCATTATGTTGCACAACGTGTTTGTGTATGATTTAGTTGCGGGAAAGTACGCGATTGTTTTTTCGCAATGTAATATAGTGAATTATAGGAAAAGGTCCTTCGTTTAAACACTTTCTAATCAATTAATTATACACCTCTTAAGTTTGTCTTTTAGTAAATTTAGATATAAAATAGAAAGAACAAAAGAGAG
>JAHDDQ010000014.1:0-44001 GCA_020629275.1 Tenacibaculum sp.
TCTATTACACTAAACAACTAAATTATTAATTGAAAATGGTGTTGTAGGTATTTTATTAGTACTGTTCTTTTTAGCATTATTTTTGAATGCCCGATTAGCGATTTGGGTTGCCTTCGGTTTACCAGTTGCCTTTTTTGGTATGTTCATTTTTGCTGCTCAATTTGATGTAACTATTAACGTACTTTCTTTATTCGGAATGATTATCGTTATTGGTATTTTAGTAGACGACGGAATTGTTATTGGTGAGAATATTTATCACCATTACTACGATTTAGGGAAATCTAAAATTAACGCTGCTATAGACGGAACAATGGAAGTTATTCCTCCTATAATTTCTGCAATATTAACTACGATCATTGCTTTTTCTACCTTCTTTTTTGTAGATGGAAGAATCGGTAGTTTTTTCGGAGAGGTTTCTACTATTGTATTACTAACACTTAGTGTTTCTTTAATCGAAGCTTTAATCATTTTACCTGCGCATATTGCACATTCAAAAGCTTTAGACAGAAGAAAAAAAGAAAATGGTGAGCTAAAAAAGCAGAATCGTATCGACACATTTTTCTCCAAAGTAAATGAAAAAGCAGATTCCTTTTTATCTGCTGTAAGAGATCGTTATTATCTTCCTTTTCTTACTTTTTGTTTGCGCTACAAAATATTAGCATTTTCAATACCGATAGCTATACTTCTTTTTAGTTTTTCAGCAATAAGTGCCGGTATTGTTAGAACTTCTTTCTTTCCAAGAATTGCCAGTGACCGAGTTCAGATAACACTAAATATGCCACAAGGAACTAACGAACAAATTACTGATTCTATAATTTCATTTATAGAAGAAAAAGTGTGGTTAACTAACAAAGAATATACTGCTAAGCAAACAGGTGGTGAGGCGGTAGTTCAAAATGTTATAAAACGTGTAGGGCCAGGAAGTGCAAATGCAACATTAACTGTTAATTTATTACCTGGCGAATCTAGAGATTTCTCTTCTCCTGAAATTACCAATACAATTAGAGAGAAAGTAGGTAAAGTTTATGAAGCAGAAAGTTTAGTTTTCGGGTCTGGTGGAAATTTTGGTGGAAGTCCTGTAGCTGTTTCTTTATTAGGAAATAATATTAAAGAACTAAAGGCTGCAAAGAAAGAATTAAAACTTGAACTTGAGAATAACCCGCAATTAAAAGATGTATCTGATAACGATCCTTCAGGTATTAAAGAAATTAAAGTACAGCTAAAAGATAACGCCTATGTTTTAGGACTTAACTTACAATCGGTGATGTCGCAAATCAGAGCTGGTTTCTTTGGTTTTCAAGCACAACGCTTTCAACGTGGCCAAGATGAAATTAAAGTTTGGGTACGTTACGATAAGAAAGACAGATCTTCTATAAAGAATTTAGACGATATGCGAATTATTACTCCTACTGGAACGCGAATTCCTTTTTTAGAAATTGCAACCTATGAAATTGAACGAGGAGATATTGCAATTAATCATTTAAAAGGACAACGCGAAATTCAAGTAACTGCCGATTTAAAAGCCTTTAAAGGAAGTCCTGTGGAAACTTTAGAGGATATTAAAACACGTATTATGCCAGAGATTATTTCAAAATATCCTACAGTGACTCCACTTTATGAAGGTCAGAATAGAGAGCGTAATAAAACTACTAACTCTCTTGGAACGGTTGGCTGGGTAATTTTAGGTTTAATCTACATTGTAATTGCATTTACGTTCCGTTCTTATAGTCAACCTATCTTATTAATAATCATGATTCCTTTTAGTATGATTGGCGTTGTTTGGGGACACTTTATACACGATTTTGCTATTGGAATTCTATCCTTTTTAGGAATAATAGCACTTATTGGAATTATGGTTAATGACGGATTGGTTTTAATAGGAAAATTCAACAGTTATTTAAAATAAGAAATACGATGCCGCATTAATAGAATCATGAAAATCTCAGAGCTATTTTTCTAACTTCTTTAACAACCATTGCAGGTTTAGCTCCTTTAATGTTAGAGAAAAGCCGCCAAGCACAATTTTTAATACCGATGGCTATATCAATTGCTTACGGAATTGCCATTGCTACTGTATTAACATTAATTATGCTACCAATGCTATTGTCGGTATCCAATTCAATTAAAGTTGGTATTAAATGGTTGAGAACAGACAAGCATGTTACTAAAGAAGAAGTTGAAAGAGCAATAATAGAATCTAATTTTGATCAAGAAGATGAGCATTAAAAACAATATATTTGGTATCGCATTACTATTTTCATATTCGTTAATAGCCCAAGAAATTTTAACTAAAAAAGAAGCTCTAGCAATTACTCTGGCTAATAATTATGGTATTAGAATAGCAAATAACGATTTAAAAGTTGCTAAAAATAACGCTAGTATTTATAATTCAGGTTTCCTACCTACAGTTTCTACATCTGCTGGAGCAAACTATAGGAGAAATTCACAAAATACTATAATTCAAAGTGAAACTCCAATAGAGAGAAATATAGAAGGTGCAGTTACTAAATCTTACAACGCTGCTGTAAATCTTAACTACACCATTTTCGATGGTTTAGGTAGGCGATATAATTATAAACAGCTTAAAGAACGTTATAATTTAACAGAACTGCAGGCAAAAGCGACTATAGAGAATACATATTTACAACTCTTTACTTTATATTTTCAAATCGCAAGACTTTCAGAAAACACATCGAACTTGGCTACTATTTTAAAAATATCAAAAGACCGCTTAAAAAGAGCGCAATACAGATATGATTATGGACAATCATCTAAATTATTATTACTAAATGCTGAAGTAGACGTTAATAATGATAGTATTGCTTATGTAAATACAAAACAACAATTTACTAATGCCAAACGTAATTTAAATATTATTCTAGGAACAAAAAAGACTAGCGACTATGATGTAGAAACTGAAGTAAACTTTAGTACTATATTAAATTATGAAAATTTAGTTGCAAAATCTAAAACAAATAACATTACTATACAGCAAAATAAAAAGAACTTAGCTATTAATGAATTTAACATTAAGGTTAATAAAGCGAGTTATTTACCTCGTTTAGATTTATCATCATCTTACCAATGGAGTAGAAGTGAAAATCCGCAAACTCCATTTTTTGATCCTTCTACAACTACCGCAAACGGTTTAAATGCTGGATTAAATTTAACATGGAACTTATTTGATGGAGGTACTACTAAAACTAGAGTTGCTAATTCTAAAATAGCATTAGAAAATCAGAAAATTGCCCTTGAACTAGAGGAAGAAACGTTACAGAATAATCTAAAGAATACTTGGGAAGATTATCAGAACAGATTATTCGTTTTAAAAGTTCAAGAACAAAACGTAGTGACCAATCAAAATAATTTTGATAGGACTATGGAACAATTTAAATTAGGACAAATTAATTCTATAGAATTTAGGCAAGCACAACTTAATTTATTGAATGCAAAAGCTTCTTTAAATAATGCAAAATATGATGCTAAACTATTAGAATTACAACTATTACAATTAAGCGGAGACCTATTGAATACTTCGTTTTAAATCTTAAATTATGAGACTAAACAACCACAGCAAATAGAACTTATTTATTGTGGCTGTTTAGTATTTATAGGATGTGTTAATCTAATACTAACTGTACCATTAGGAAGCTTTTATAAGTGCTTAATTAATTTTGAACTCATAGGCTTTGTTGAAGCATAATAATAATCAATTAGATTTCCATTCCCATCTACCAAATACTTTTGAAAATTCCACTTAACTTTAGAACTCTTTTTACCATTCAAATCTTCAGAAGTTAACCACTTATATAATGGATGTTGCTTGTCCCCTTTAACCTTTATTTTTTCAGTAAGTAAAAAAGTTACTCCAAAGTTTAATGTACAGAATTCTTGAATTTGATTTGCACTACCTGGCTCTTGACTCCCAAACTGATTACAAGGTAATCCAATTACAACTAACTGTTCTTTATAATGATCACTCAGTTGCTGTAATTCCTCATATTGTTTAGTAAATCCACATTTAGAAGCCACATTTACAAATAGGATTTTTTTTCCTTTAAATTCGGAAAGTATAATAGGTTTATTAGTAATATCGTTTATGTTAATAGTATAAATTGATGTTTTCTTAGTCTCTTTTGAAACCTTTGAAAATAGCTTTGCATCACGGATTATCTTCATAATTATAGAATATTTATAATTAAATAACTGATTATTAAACAAGAACTTTATTAAAAAGTGGCTAAAATTCCTTATTAGATAAAAAATTAATACTCATTAAGCTTCCTTCTCAATACGTTTTGTATCTACTCAAAAAAATAACGAACATACAAAAATACCATTTTGTTTACCTTATTTATTAAAATAATAAACAAAATATAATAAAAAAGAATGAACGTTCATTTTTTTCACTATATTTGTACCAGAATTTATATCATGAACGAATTATCTAAAAGTGAAATAAAGCGAAAAGCACTTGTTGAAGCAACTGTTTCTTTAGTTAATAATAATGGATTTCATGCCACTCCTATCTCTAAGATTGCAAAAATGGCAAATGTTTCTCCTGCAACTATCTATTTATATTTTGAAAACAAACAAGATCTTGTAAATAAAGTATACATAGAAATCAAGCAAGCTTTTACACAGTATGCTTTTGAACAGTATTCTGAACAAATGTCTGTTAAAAATGGTTTTGAAGTTATTTGGAAAAGAATTGCTGAATTCAAAACTCAACAAATAGAAAAGGCTATGTTTTTAGGACAATGTGATAACACACCTATTATTGATCCATACAGCAGACAAGAGGGAATAAAACACTTGGAACCACTAATTGACTTATGGAAACGGGGAAAAGATCAGCGTGTTATAAAGCCTCTGTCAGATTATTTACTCTATGCATATACGATTAATCCGCTTTCTTTTTTATTAGTTATGCAACAACAAGGCGTATTTAAAATAGAAAGTAAACATATAGAAGAAGCCTATCAGGCAGCTTGGAATAGTATTAAATTATAAAAAAGTACACACAATGGAATTATTAGATAAACTAAACTGGAGGTACGCCGCCAAAGCAATGAACGGCGAAAAAGTAGCTCAAGAAAAAATTGACAGAATTATAGAAGCTGCGCGCTTAGCTCCTACTTCAAGTGGCTTGCAACCTTTTGAAATTTTTGTAATTACAAATCAAGACATTAAAGAACAAATCAAACCCATTGCCTGGAATCAATCTGTGATTACCGACTGCTCTCACCTTCTTGTTTTTGCAGCTTGGGACACTTACACGGCAGATAGGATTAATTATATGTTTGATTTAACTAATGAAATCCGTGGTTTTAAAAATGAAGGTTGGGAGAATTACAGAAAAATGCTTCTAGATTCATATCCACAAAAAGACGAGGAAGAAAATTTTAATCACGCTTCAAAGCAAGCCTACATAGCATTTGCATTGGCTATAGCAGCAGCAGCTTATGAAAAGCTCGATGCAACGCCTTTGGAAGGTTTTGATCCAAAAGCTGTAGATGAAATCTTAGACTTAAGAGCAAAAGGGCTTCGTAGTACTGTTTTATTACCAATTGGTAAAAGAGCTCCTGAAAAAGATTGGCTTGTAGATTTAGTTAAAGTTAGAAAAAGTACAGAGGATTTAGTAACAGAAATACATTAAAACACAACGCAATGAATAATTTTGAATTTAAGAATCCTACTAAAATAATTTTTGGTAAGGATACAATAGCAAAGATAACAACAGAAATACCTTCAGAAGCCAAAGTACTTTTACTATACGGTGGAGGTAGTATTAAAAAAAATGGAATTTATGATCAGGTAAGAGCCGCTTTATCTGATATAGAAACTATTGAATTTGGTGGAATACCAGCAAACCCAGAATATGATACGCTTTTAAAAGCCTTAGATGTTATTAAAGAGGAAAAGATTACCTATTTATTAGCTGTTGGTGGTGGTTCGGTAATCGATGGAACCAAGTTTTTATCTGCAGCAGCATTATATGATGGAGATACACCATGGGATATTTTAGAAAAAGGAATAAAGACAGAAGAAGGAATGCCTTTTGGTACTGTGTTAACATTACCTG
Organism: Tenacibaculum sp.; assembly: GCA_020629275.1. GTDB lineage: Bacteria > Bacteroidota > Bacteroidia > Flavobacteriales > Flavobacteriaceae > Polaribacter. The sequence goes on from JAHDDQ010000014.1 coordinate 6,086, forward strand.
CTACAGGTTCTGAAATGAATTCTGGAGCTGTTATTACTAGAAAAGAAACGAAACAGAAACTTGCTATGGGTGGACCTGGCTTATTTCCAGAGTTTTCAGTTTTAGATCCACAAGTAGTAACTTCTATTCCTGAACGCCAACTTGCAAACGGAATCACAGACGCTTTTATGCATGTCTTAGAACAATATTTAACATATCCGATAGGTGCATTGTTACAAGATCGCTTTGCTGAAAGTATTTTACAAACGTTAATTGAAGTAGCACCTAAAGTGTTAAAAGACCCTACAGACTATAAAGCTACAACAAATTTTATGTGGAGTTGTACGATGGCTTTAAATGGTTTAATTCAAAAAGGTGTTCCTACCGATTGGGCAGTACATGGTATTGGTCATGAACTAACAGCTTTATTTGGAATTGATCATGCTAGAACTTTAGCTATTATAGCACCGAGCCATTACAAATTTAACTTAGATACTAAAAAAGAAAAGTTAGCGCAATATGGTGAACGAGTTTGGAATATAACTGAAGGAGATATAGAAGAAAAAGCGAAAGCAGCAATCCAAAAAACTGAGGAATTTTTTAATGGTTTAGGTATCGACACCAAACTATCTAAATACACAGATGAATATAAAGGAACTGCTGAAACTATAGCGAAACGATTTACCGATCGTGGCTGGACAGGATTAGGTGAGCATAAATCTTTAACACCAGACAACGTTCAAGAAATAGTAGAAATGGCATACTAAATCTTGATTAAAATATTAAAAAATACCACACTTTACGTGTGGTATTTTACTTGATTAAAAGATGGTCTATAGTTAACATTTACATCTAATTAATCAGAAAATTGCACCCTTACTTTTAAAAGTTTACAATTCAAATTCAAATAATTATTTTTCTAAAATTTCTCGAAAAGGTGAGAGAAATCGTTCTAGTAATCGTAAATCTTGAATAACAACTTCTGCACTACCCTTCATATCTTGTTTAAAATCAACTTTTTTATCTAAAGAAGTAATCATCTTATTTGGTAAAATAACAGCAACAGTATTAAATCCATCTTTATCATGAATTGCTGCAATACTAGTTACTTTACCAGTGATTATGCCGTTCTCTTTGTACGGGTAATCTTTAAGTTTTATTTTTACTATCTGTCCTAATTTTATTTTATTTACTTCTCGAATTGGTATTTTAAGCTCTGCTAAATAATTATTTATATGTTGTGGTACAATATTAAATAAATGTGCACCAGCAGTTACTTTTTCTCCTTTTCTCCATTTTTTTGTGTAATAGATTACTCCTTTACTAAAACCTGAGATTAAAGTGTCTTGTTTTATCTCTTTAACTTTTTCAGTTTCTTTTTCTCCAGAATAATTGTTATTAGTTAATGCTATAGTCGTTAAAATAGGATGCTTTTCAGTTATGACATCTCCATCTTTAACAAAAACAGAATCTAGTATTGCATTGGTTTTTGAATATCCTTGATAAACATTAGGACTAGATTTAACAAGTACCTCACAGGAAATAGTTTCAGGATATTTAATAATCCAAGACAGCAGGAATATTGAAAAAGTAATGAATAAAAGCACCAGGTTTCCCCAACGAATAATCCAATTAGGAACTTTATCCATAAGTTCCTGAACATGTTGGCTTCTCATACTTTTTTGACGTTCTTCTTTAGGCAAAACTTTAGTTTTTAAATTTATTTAACTTCCTAGCTCTAATTGATTCTTAACTAAGTGATAATACTTTCCTTTCAGGTTGGTTAACTCAGTATGGTTTCCTATCTCTGCTATTCTACCTTGATCAATAACAACAATTTGATCTGCATTTTTTACTGTACTTAATCGATGAGCTATTACTACTACTGTTCTGTTTTTGAAAAATAAGTTTAAATTCTCCATTATCTTACTCTCATTATTTGCATCTAGGGCACTTGTTGCTTCGTCGAAAAACAAAAAACTTGGTCTTTTATACACTGCTCTAGCTATCAATATCCGTTGTTTTTGTCCTGTACTAAGTCCTTCACCGTTCATTCCAATTTTAGTTTCATACCCCATAGGTAAACTATCTATATAATCGCCTATGTTAGCAACGTTTATAGCATGTTCTAATTTTTCAATATCTATAACATCACATCCAATCGCTATATTCTTAGCTATAGTATTATTAAAAAGATAACCTTCCTGCATTACTACACCTGTATGTTTTCTCCAAGCCTGTTGATAAACATCACCCAAATTATCTTTTCCTATAAAAATATCTCCTTCATTAAGGTTATAAAACTTTAATAATAACTTCATCAGAGTAGTTTTCCCACTTCCACTTACACCTACTATTGCTGTTATTTTTTTAGATGGAATTTTTAAATTCATATTTTTTAAAACTTCAATCTCGGTACCAGGATATCTAAAGGTTAAGTTTTTAATATTTAAGTCGGCATCAGCATCTATTTTGTGGAGCATATTTTCAGAATTCTCTTCCTCATCTTCTTTGTTATGAATTTCTGATAATCGGTCTAGGGATAATTTTGCATCTTGTAGCTCTCGTATAAAATTCATTAATTGAGAAATGGGTGCATTTAATTGACCAACGATATATGAGATCGCTAACATCATTCCTAATGTTATTTCTCCATCGATAACTAATTTTGCTGAAAGTACAGTAATTATAATATTTTTAAGTTCATTTATTGAGTCAGATCCTACATTTTGAAGTTGCTCAAGCTTCAAGCCATCCATGGCTATTTTAAAAAGTTTTACCTGTAAATCTTCCCAACTCCATCGCATTTGACTTTCTGCATTATTAAGTTTTATCTCCTGCATACCGTTGATAAGCTCAATAACTTGGCTTTGTTCTTCACTAACTTTTGTAAATCTTTTATAGTCTAATTCTGCTCTTCTTCTCAGGAAAAAAAGTATCCAACCGAAATAAAGAAAACTTCCTATTGTGAATACTAAGAATATTTCTACATTATAATATACAAGTATAAGTCCGAAGATTAATAAAGTCATTATTGAGAATAAAACTCTTAATGATGAATTTGTAAGAATCCTTTCTATACGTTCATGATCATTAATCCTCTGAAGAATATCACCTGTTGTTCGTGTGTCAAAAAATGCAATTGGTAACTTCATCAACTTTATAAAAAAATCAGACAATAGCGAGATGTTGATTCTGACACTTAAATGAAGTAAAATCCAGCTTCTAATAATTTCTATAGAAGTTCTTCCTACAAAAAGAAGTAGTTGAGCAAGTAATATTAAGTAGATGAAATTTAAATCTTGATTTTCAATTCCAACATCTACAATAGCCTGAGTAAGAAATGGAAAAATCAGCTGTAATAAACTTCCAGCAAGCAACCCAAAGATTAATTGCCATAGAAACTTCTTGTATTTCAAGACATATTTTAAGGCAAAAGTTATGGATAAACTTGATTTTTCTTTTGGAAAATCACCTTCTAAAAGTTGTGGAGTAGGTTCAAGAAGAAGTACTTTTCCTTCAATGGTTTCATTATCTTCTTCATCACCAATCCAATTATTTAAGAACTCTTTCTCTGAATAGCGAAGTAATCCGTGAGCAGGATCAGAAATAAAATATTCCTTTTTCTTAATTTTATATAAAACTACATAATGACTTTTATTCCAATGGAGAATACATGGTAAAGGCGCCTTATGAAGTTTAGCTAAATCGATTTTCACTCCTAAAGATCTCATCCCTAAATCTTCTGCAGCATTGCTTAAGCCTAAAAGACTACTTCCGCCTCTATTGGTTTCAGATACTTCTCTAATGAATGATAAGTCAATACCCTTACCGTAATGTTTTGTAATTATCTTTAAGCAAGTTGGACCACAATCTTTTGAATCTGGTTGATGGTAATGCGGAAATCTTTTTATCATTTAACCTTTTTTATTAACTACCGTATTCTACTACTGTTGATTTCAATGGGTTTTCGCTCCATTCTTCCCATGTGTTAGTATACGGATCGTAACCGCATTTGAGAGGTTTTGAATATTTATTGTTTGAATCTTTGATGAATGCTCTACAATCTGTACAATTGTACCTGAACTCACAATCTTTACAAATTTCTATTTCATCTTTCTTAATAGTTCCTAAAAACTTAAACTCCTTATTTTCTATTATTGTTTTTAGGTCAACTTCAGAATGATGCCCGAAATGTTCCTTTATAGACGGACAGTTTTTAATATTACCGTAAGAGTCGATTGTTAATTTTTTATACAAGCATCCATTATGGTTTTTTAAGAGATTATGCATACTAAACTCCCCAAAGGTTAAATCTTTGAAATTAATAATTCCACATATTGATTCGTCCAATGATGATGTTTGACAATGTATATTTCCTAATGATAATTGATAATGTCCTTCCTGTTCATTAACTACTTCAATAGTTTCATTTTTATCGCAACTATATAAAAATACTTCGGTAAGTTTCGTGTGGTCATTTATCAAATCATGATAACGATCTTTATCTTTTTCTCCTTCTTTTACATGCATTTCAACGTAAGAAATATTCGTCTTTTTAAAGACACTTAATACTTCTTTAATGAACGTTATATTCGATTTGGAAAGTATTCTTAATTGGATGCTACTACATAATAAATCGTCAAACTCATTAATGATTTTTTCAAAATCATCAAAGCTATATCGTTCTTCGTGTATTTCAATAATTCCATCTAACAAATTTATATGCTCATCATGTAATTTATTAGATATTTCAGGATATAAATTCAAATTTTCAGTTATAAAACCAAACTCATTTGATAGTAAGAAAGTGAGAAATTTCTCGAATTGCTCGTGTGAATTTTCATTAATATCTTTTTTTACTGATGATATGCGTTGTCTATCTATCTTTTCAATTAGATCTGCATAATCATTAGAGATCGTTCTTACATCTGTACGCTGATAATCAATTAAAACACTTCTTTTAGCGCCTTTAACAACTTTACACGATGAAGACAACACAAACTTATCTGTCTCAGAATATTTATTCATAGTGTTATGTATTACTTGATATTAATCTTACAAATTTTTCTTACTGGAATTGCATTTCTCATCTCATTAGTTAAAAGATGTGTATCGTAATAAATAAGCTTTTTCTCTTCTTCTATACTTGCCATTTTACTGTATTTAAATTTCTTGAAAGAAAGAGGTAATCCTTCTAATTCACTATTTGTAAGTTCTATTTTATTATACTCTAATTCCATAATTTAAATATTAGTTAAATAGTTAGCAATTACATAATCTAAATTATAATTGCACGGCTCACTGGTCATATTATATTGGCCAATAGGATTAATTTCTAAAAAAACATAATCGCCATTAGCATCTAATATAATATCTACTGAACCACAATTAAGATCAAGTTCTTTAAATATTTTTTTTAATTTTTCTTCAATTGATTTTGGTAAGATGAATGGTTCGCATTTATTAGGTTTTACTTCATCGTATTTCCTAAAATCAACCTTTGTTTGTTCATTTGTCTGAGAGAAAATCGCCATAGAATAAAATACTCCTGCTAAGAAGAAAGCTCGTATTTCTATTTCTTTTTCTATTTGTTCCATAACTAGTGAAGGAAAAACATTGACATCATTCTGTTCACTAGCAAACTCTTTTACATCGTACGATTCGGTGTAAGAAGTGAATTGATGAATTCCAATTATATTAAAAATACCTTCACAAATGGCTTTGGTAACAAATTTATCTTCTGAGAAACTATTATCCTCTATCTGGTTTAGGTTAGAAACAATTTCATATTGAGGGACTTTAAGTCCATGTTTACTGGCTAATTCAAGTACATTAAGCTTGTTAAGATCAAAGGTTGAGGGACTTCCTATATTTACTTTACAAGAATTAAAAATTTTAGTATGAATGTAATCTATTAAGCTATCAGCTTCCATAGATAAGGTGTTCGATTCTCCTTGAGTTAAGGAATTTAAGCTAATACCATCTGCACTTAAATCTAATTTTTTATCACTTCTTAAAAAGTTTTCTTTAGACAACCCTGTTCTTCTCCACCAACAGCTTTTTGCATCTAATAAATTGTATACTTTATTCTTCTTTTTATCTTCAAATAAAATTTCTTTTTCAGTTATTTTACAAAACTTAAAAACACCTTCGTTTCTATTAATACGGACAACTTCTTGACCTTGATATTTAAGTCTTTTAACTACTTCATTTGTAGCATAATCGTATGGTATTGAAAAAATAAGTATCAAATTAATATTTTTAGTAGATTAATAGTCGACATTAACGATCGACAATTGAAGTTTTAAAGTTTGTGTAATTAAAAATAATCCCCTTATTTATTTTTAATAAATACAATACTGTATATTCAATTGAATATACAGTATTGCTTAAGCTTGCTTACGCGATAGCTGATTGTAATTTAGTACCTCCAGAATTGTCATCTGAATCTCTTTTTCCAGAATCAGAATCTCCTGAACTACAAGATGTTGCCTTACCATTAGTAAGTGTTGATCCCCCTTTTGTTCCAGTCATTTCTTCTACAGATAATTTACTAGAATCGAACTCACTTAAAATTAATGATTTCATAATTATTGATTTATTTAATTAATTATACAATGGTCTTCTTTGAGTTAGGCATCAACCTTTTTCCCTTATTTAGTTTAATACTCAAGATGTAGTTATTATAATTGTAAAAAAGATTTCCACCCCCTATTAATCAATTCATTCTCCCCTGTTCAGACTGATCAATATTTCGCTGTTTTCTCTTTGATTTTTTATTCCCGAACTTATACGTAAGCATACAAATAAATGCTTGTGCGTCATTATATGTTCTGGATTCGTATCTATAATTTTGATAATTCTCTACAGCTATAATTCTTTGTTGCCTAAAAACATCGCGTGCTTGTAATTGTAATATTAAATTTTTATCAAAAAAGTGAAATACGCCTCCGATAGTTAGGTTAGCTGAATTGGCTGTTTTTACGAAACCATCTGTAGATGGTAAATTTTGAGAAAATCGTAGATATAATTTATTTTCTTTTTTCTTATTGACCATGAAAACACTGCTCGATGACAATGTTAATCCACTTCCTGTAAGCCTAGCTAATGTAACTTCTGGAATATCAGAAGTAGATTTTGAATACGACCAATTTAACGAGAATCGATTACTAAGCCATTTTTTAGGTTTCCAATTATACCTTACATCAAAATCTAAGGTATATTGATCAAAATAGTTTTTCGGACTTGTTATTTCTAAGTTATTATCCTGAGAAGTTAACGTTAAATAATCAAAAGAATCATTGGTAAAATTATTACTAATGAAAAATGATAGATTATTTTTGAGTATATATGATAATTCTATACTGTGCGTATATGAAGGAAGTAATTGTGGGTTTCCTTCCGAATAACTAAAAAAATCAATATAATTTCTAAAAGGATTAACACTGTAAAATCTTGGCCTATTAATACTTGTAGAATACCCTAATGAAAAAGAATGTTTTTTATTTGGGTCATAGCTAACATATGCAGACGGAAAAACATTATTATAGTTGTTATTATTTACTTGATTTAATGTTACTGACTTACCTTTTGTTTTTGTGTTTTCAAATCTCAATCCTAATTGTATAAACCATTCTTTCCAATGGTAAGAATCAAAAGATAAGTATGCCGCCAAAATTGTTTCGTCATATAGGAAAAGATTACTTTGATTTGTGTCTAATACAGGTGTTCCACTATTTGTATTGAAAAAGGAGATATCACTATTATTATTAATCAGTGTGACTTTACTTCCAAACTCCCACTTGGTGTTTTCATTGGAGATTTCAACATCGGCAATAATTGAATTAACTTTATAATCGAAATCAGAATTGTTAAGAGCAGATTCAGAGCGAATTGTATTAGATGAATTCCCTGAAAATATAGTAGATTTTAGTCTCTTGTCGTCACTTTGAATTCTTCTCAAAGTATTTGCACTAACTTTAAGTTTAGAACCTAAAGTATCTAGTTTAAAATCACTATACAATGTTAACGCATAATACTCATAATCGAGATTTCCTTTTGTTGGAAGAACAGAAGTGGAATCTATAGACTGTGTAGTAATATTTTTGTAACTCGTTCCTGTTAATGCCTTCTCGTCAGTTGTATTAAAATTGGTACTCAATCTAAAACCTGCATCTACTTTAGGAGACATTTCATAATTCAAGTTTAAATTTCCTATAAAACCTTTTATGTGAGGTCTTTTTACTGTTTCTATTTGTCTTGAAGATCCACTAAAAAGAATATCGCTTGATATATCATTTTTCTGTTTTTCATCGAAATACGATACATTAAGCGAAGTTGAAAGTTTCTTGTTTGAATAGGTTAATGATGTGGATGGCCAAAGCGTTTCATAAGTTCTTTGGTTGTACTGTAGAGAAGTAGACCCGTCGAAGCCTACATTTTTCTTTCCTTTTAAAACTATATTTATAATAGCTTTATTTCCTTCAGCATCATATTTAGCTGAAGTACTAGTGATTACTTCTATTCTTCTTATTTGGTCCGAGCGCAATGTAGCTAAATACTTACATATACTTGCATTGGATTGATTCGAGGGACGTCCATCTATATGTATTAGTGTAACGCTCTTACCAAAAACACTAGGGCAATCACTAGTAGGATCAATTCTTGGTGCAAATTTTAATGTTTCTAATCCATCTAAACCAGAAACTTCTTTACTATTTTCTACGTTGAAAACTAATTTTTTTCCAACTTTTGTTATTACTTTCTTTCTTGAAGTTATTGATATTTCATCTAATTGAGACATTTTTTCAATTAGTTCTATCCTACCCAAGTCATTATCTTCTTTAGTTAAATTCTTACTCCAATTTTCATATCCTAAAAAACTAATCGACAATTTACATTCACATTCCTTGGTGAAACTTAATTCAAATTTTCCTTCTACATCTGTAATGGTTCCAACAACAATAGCGTTATTAACATCCATTAATACTACATTAGCATATTTTATCGGTTCATTATTACGATTTTTTACAACTCCTTTGATTGATACTTGTGAGTACACAACAAAAGGAATCATTATCAATAATGATAACATGATTTTATAAAGTTTCCCCATAGAAATTTCAAAGTTGAAATCTAGCAATTCGTTACTTATCAAAAAAGAATCAGTAAATTCCATTTATAAATTTCAACATGAAATTTATAAATATCAACAAGTCAAAAAATCTTTATTTTAATGATATACAGGCGTTTAATTCAAAAGCAACATATACAGTTAAAATATTTATCTTTGTTAAAATAGTATCATAAAAATCAATTGAAAAACAGTAAAATACCATATCGTTTTAATAAACAATATTGCCTTAGAACACCAATTCTTCCTTTAAATTCTGTTGTAAGCATTATTAAAGAGGATGAAATTGATATTACTTTTTTTGATTCTCAATGGAAAAACCCAATAGTTAAGGAAGCTATATTTTTAGCATCCCCTTATTTATATAAGGAACTTTCTAAATGGATTCGAGGAGAGATTACAGATCTTAAAAAAAAGGAACGTCTTAAACTAACTTTTTTAAAGTATATTATTAGAGCTTCCACTCGATGCACACCTTTTGGCTTATTCTCTGGTATTGGTATCGGTCAATTTTCTAATGATTCAAAAATAACACTATCAGATAATATTAAGTACAGACGACATACGCGTCTCGACATGAATTATGTAACAGCTTTGCTAGATTCTTTGGAAAAGAAAACTGCTGTTAGAAAAGAATTATTGTATTTTCCTAATAGTACTTTGTTTTCAATTGCTGATCAATACAGATATATTGAATACAAGATTCTAGATAACGAAAGACAGTACTCACTTGAAGCTATAGAAAAATCACCTTACATTGATTTTGTATTAAAAAGTAGCACATACGGTAAGCAAATTAATCAATTAGTTACTAGTTTAATTGATGAAGATATTACAAAAGAAGATGCTACGGACTTCATTAATGAATTAATAGATAATCAGATATTAATTAGTGAATTAGAACTTTCTGTTTCTGGTGATGAATCTTTTGAAAGATTATTAAGCAGCCTAAAAAAGATTAAGTATAACAGCACTTATAAAAAATTAACAGCATTAAAATCCAAAATTTCCTTACTTGATGAACAAATAACTAATACAGAAGATAAATATGACGCTATTTATGAGGATCTTGAAGAAATTAATGTAAGTTTTGATACAAAGTATGTATTACAAACTGATCTTTTTATTTCAACAGAACAAAATACTCTGCACACTAAATACGGAAACCTTATTTTAAAAGTCTTACCACTATTGTGTAAGATTAATAACCATAATTCGGCACATGAAAGTCTACGCCTATTTAAAAGAAAGTTTATTGCACGATATGAAACTAAAGAAGTCTCTTTAGCCCATGCTCTGGATATAGAAACTGGTATTGGTTATATTCAAAATAATACGATTTCAAATACTGTTCCTTATTTAGATGATATTCTTCCTTCCAACAAACAAATAAACACGTCTAAAAGTTATCCTAAAACTAAAGTACATGATCTTTTATATCATAAACTACAAGATACTTTATCGCGTGATGTACAAGTTATGGAATTGACCGATGAAGATTTTTTAAGCATTGATTGTAATTGGCAAAAACTTCCAAAAACATTTTCTGCGCTTCTTGAAATTACAACTATAGAATACCAAGATTATATCATCTTAAATTCGATAGGAGGTACAAATGCTGCTAACCTATTATCTCGCTTTTGTTATGGAGATGAAGAATTAAAAGATATGGTTAAAGATATTTGTGCGTTAGAACAAAAATTATCAAAAGACAAACTCTTAACAGAAATCGTTCATCTGCCAGAAGCAAGAGTCGGTAACATTCTACAAAGACCACATTTAAGAAATTATGAAACTCCTTATTTAGGAAAATCTAATTTACCTATATCGAATCAAATTAATATTAATGATATTACGATTGCTGTAAAGAATGATGAGATTATATTAAAGTCAAAAGCTTTAAACAAAGAGTTGTCACCAAGATTAACAAATGCTCATAATTATTCAAATAAAAGTTTACCTATTTATCATTTTTTATGTGATTTACAGTCTCAAAACACGATAACCAATTTTGGTTTTTCATGGTTTTTCTTAAACGACAAATACACTTTTCTTCCAAGAGTAGTTTACAAAAACATAGTGCTTTCCAAGGCTAAATGGAACATCCAAACTAAAGAGTTTCTTAAAGCAATAGATACTAATAATGATATTTTATTAATGAATACTTTTTCGATTTGGAAAGAATTAAGAAAACTTCCAAAACTAGTACAGTTAAAAGAAGGTGACAACCTACTTTTAATAAATTTAGAAAATAAAGACACTGTAAAATTGTTGTTACAACAGATTAAATCAAAAAAAGAATTTATTTTGGAAGAGTTTTTAATGGAAAAGTCAAGGATTGTTAAACAAAATCAAAAAGATTTTGCAAATCAATTTGTAGTTGTTTTTAACGAAAAAAACTAATGGAATTGAAACGAGATTTTATCATAGGCGAGGAATGGATTTATTATAAAATTTATTGTGGCAATAGAACTTCTGATTCCATATTATCTGAAACTATTAAACCTTTAGTTGAAAATTTATTGAACGATAAGGTAATTGATAAATGGTTTTTCATAAGATACATTGATCCTGATAATCACTTAAGAATAAGGTTTCATTGCCCTAAATTATCTAATCTTATTCATGTTATTGAAAGATTCAAAAACGCTATCAAACCTCATATGGAATCTGGTTTGGTCTGGAATATAAAACTAGACACGTATCAAAGAGAAATAGAACGATACGGAAAGACTAACATTATTAACTCTGAAGATTTTTTTTTCGTAGACAGCATGGCTTGTATTAATGCGTTAGATTTAATTCATGATGATGAAATCCTTTTTTTGTTTGCTTTGAAAAGTATCGATGTAATTCTTTCTATGTTTAAACTTAACACAAAGGAAAAAGTTTCTTTTTCAAAGAAAAACAATGATTTCTTCAGAAAAGAATTTAAAGTAGATAAAAAGTTTAGTAAAAAATTAAATTTAAAATATCAGGTAACAAAAAACAAACTAGAGCAATTTATGTCACAAGATATAGATAATCTATATTTGCCACTTACAGATATTTTAAAAGTAAAGAACGAAATGTTGAAGCCTGTTATTTCAAAAATAAATAATCCAGATTTCAAATTAGTTTCTAGTTATGTGCACATGACCATTAATCGACTTTTTAGAGATAAACAACGTTTACATGAACTGGTTTGCTACGATTTTTTATATCGTTACTATAATGTAGTTAATGCGAAAAATAAAACACAAAAATTTGAAGTATAAATATTCTATAATAACATTCCTTATTTGCTTGCCATTATTGGTAACGGGACAGAAAAGCGAGAAATCATTATACTTAGAGTTAGAGCATAATTATAAAAACGCTAAAACAAACTCCCTAAAAGAAGAATATGCAAAAAAATATTTAGCTAACGCAAAAATAAAAAACAATAAAATTCAAATTGCTAAAGGATATAAGCTTTTGGCAGATCTTTGTTATGGAGAGATGAAATTGAAATATGCGGATAGTATAATTTTGATTTCAAAAGATTTGAATCATGAGAAGTACCCAGCCAAAGGATTTATAATAAAAGGTAATATTCTTTATGAGCTTGGTAAATCTAAAGAAGCATTAAATCAATATTTAAATGCCCTCCAATTTGCGAAAAAGAATAAAAATCAGTTTCAAGAATTTGTTATAAATTTTAATATTGGTCTACTGAAAAATATCTTAGGAGATAGAGATGAGGCTCAAAAGATATTTAAATATTCTATTGACTTAATTGAAAAAAATAAAGAAAACAAAGAATATTTTAGTGTGTATCATAGAGTTTTGTATGCTTTAGCAGATTCATATGTGTATTCATATAAATATGAGCTAGCTAATGAAGTTACGAAAAAAGGTATTAACCTTTCACTTAGATTTAAAGATGATGAAACATATTCCTATTTTGTATTAAACTCTGGTATCAATCACTTTTTTGACAAACAGTATTTAGTTGCTTGTGACAGCTTAAAAAAGTCAAAAGAAATACTTCATAGATTAGATAATCAAGAAACTAGAATTGCGTTATGTAACTATTATATTGGACGATCGTTAATTAATTTAAACAAAAAAAAACAGGCTACACATTACTTTAAAGATGTAGACTCTATTATCCAACAAACCAACGATATTACACCTGAACTCATAAATGTTTATAGCTACTTAATTGAAGATGCTCAGAAGCATAATGATTTGACAAGCGAATTAAATTACACTAAATCTCTTATAAAGTTTGATAGTATTTTAGATACAAATTACAAGTATCTCAAAAAAAATATTACCAAAAAATATGACACTCCAAAACTTATACAAGATAGAGATAGTTTAATTTCTTTGTTAAATACTAACAAAAAACAACTCAATACCAGATTAATACTGCTTACAATAATTGCGTTAATTTTTCTTGCAGTTTTAATTTATTTTATAAAAAGAAATTTCAATAACAAGCATCGATACAATCAATTAATTAAAGAGGTTAAAAGTAGAGCTGTAAAAAATGATGAAGATACCGTCGAATTAGCGAAGGTTCCTACTCTTGGAATTCCAGAACATCTAATAGAAAAAATCCTAGTAAAATTGGAAAAGTTTGAGAGTACCAATCAATTTCTACATAAAAAATATACCTTAAATTCATTAGCAAAAGAATTAAATACAAACAGCACATATCTTTCGAAAGTTATAAATGTAACCAAAAACACGAATTTTGCACATTATTTAAACAATCTTAGAATTGACTTTGCCATAGATAAATTATCAAAAGATCCTAAATTTAGATCATTTACAATTAAAGCTATTGCTCAAGATTCTGGGTTTAATACAGCACAATCTTTCACAAATGCGTTTCATAAAAAAACGGGGATCTACCCTTCTTACTTTATTAAACAATTAGAACTAAAAAACAAATAAAAACTTAATCTACAGAAACTTAAAAACAATTTTTATTGTTGATATTTATAAATTTCAATAAACTTAAATAACTTTACTCAAGTTTTTTATAATATATTTCCATCAACCAATAATTTCTAAAATATTTATTCATGAAAAAAAATGAAAAAAAGCAAAAATTAGGTATAAAAAAGTTTCAAATTGCAAAAATCAACAACCTAAAACATATTGTTGGTGGTAACGCCAACAACAATACAAATGATGATGATGATTTAAGAACTGGCACAATTAGTGGCTAGTAAAAAATAAAGAGATTGATGCTTTGCATCAATCTCTTTATTTTTTAATTGAATACTATTTTTCTACTTATCCTATATATCTTTAACTCACATCTCTTATTTCTCTTTACCACCATTATAATCATTCTGCAATCTTAGATAAAAGAATAATAATTTTTACATTATTTAAAATAATTTAAAATTGTTTTATCCAGTAAGATTTATATTTAGTTAAACATTGCGTATTTTTATGTATCAATGTTTAAACTAACACCTCTTAATTGGAAAAACAATCTATAAATATAGTTTGGTTAAAACGAGATATTCGTTCTCAAGATCACGAACCATTATTTAGAGCTGAAAAGGCAGGGATTCCTTACTTAATTATTTATGTATTTGAACCTTCAATAATTGTATATCCGGATACCAGTATTAGACACTTGCAATTCACGTATCACTCTATCCGTTCATTAAATGAAGTCTTAGCAAGCTTCAATAGAAACGTTAATATTTTCTATGCAGAAGTACCTGAAGTATTTGATTATATCAAAAAGTTTTTTGATATAAAATATTTCTTCAGTTTTCAGGAAAGTGGTACTCAAATTACATGGGAACGTGATAAAAAAGTATATTCTTTCTGTAAAAGTCATAATATCAAATGGATCGAATCACAACGTGATGGAATTTTAAGAGGTATTAAAAATAGAGCTCTCTGGAATAAAAAATGGCATACTAAAATGCATGAAGCTGTTATCCAAAACAGGTATTCGATTTCTAATCAAAAAATATTTGAGCATCCTTTTTCTCTCCCTGAAGAATTAAAAACGCAGTTATTAGCATATCCTAAACAATATCAACCTGCTGGTGAGAAAAATGCATGGAGGTATTTAAGGTCTTTTACTGAGAAAAGAGGATTTAATTATCAGAAGTCTATTTCTAAACCTACCGAAAGCAGAATGTCTTGTAGCAGATTATCGCCTTACTTAGCCTGGGGTAATATAAGCATTAAGCAAGCTTTTCAATTTATAGGAACACATCCTAATGGCACTAAAAACAGTAATGCTTTCTCTGCTATGCTTACACGTTTACATTGGCATTGTCATTTTATTCAGAAATTTGAAGTCGCATGTAATTATGAAACAGCTTGTATTAATAGTGGTTATGAATTGCTAGATCATCTAAAAAATGATGCATACATTAAAGCATGGAAAACTGGGCAAACCGGATATCCATTAATAGATGCATGCATGAGAGCTCTTGAACAAACGGGATGGATTAATTTTAGAATGCGAGCTATGTTAGTTTCTTTTTTAACACTTAACCTAGATCAAGATTGGAGAGAAGGAACCTATCATTTAGCACGATACTTTTTAGATTATGAACCTGGTATACATTACCCTCAATTTCAAATGCACGCTGGCACTACAGGAATTAATACTGTACGGTTATATAATCCTGTAAAAAATTCTATTGAACATGATCCAAGCGGAGTATTCATAAAAAAATGGGTCCCCGAACTTGATAAAGTTCCTGTAATGTATATCCATGAGCCTTGGAAAATGACTCCTATGGAACAAAGTTTTTGTAACGTTGTTATAGGTGAAGATTATCCTTTACCAATAGTAGACTTAAAAAAAAGCTCTCAAATGGCTAGAGATAAAATTTGGGGACATAAAAAGCATCCTGCAGTTCAGAAAGAAAAAAAACGATTACTTGAAATGCACGTAAATGATCGTTCGTAATTAAATATTAATTCAACTACCTACTTCAGTTTTTGACACACATATTCACCAATATTTTCGCCTTGACTCAATCCGTTTTCTACTGCAGCTCTGTAATGTATTCCTCCATAAAGTCTGCTAATAGCGGCTTCTGATGCAGCGGCTTTAAACGATTTAAAATTTCTAGAAGGTAATCCATACGGAAGTTCTGTTGTATCAATAAAACTAAAATTCTCTTGAAAAAGATGAGTTAATATTACAGAGGCAGCTCCTGAAACTACCGAATGTCCGCTACTGTATTCAGGAAACGGTGGAGTTTGTAAAAGAGGTGTCCAGTTTCTATCAATCGTTTTGTTAATTAATGTCTCTGGCCGTATTAGATTACTCCTGTATTTTTCATCCCAACAACTTATGAAGGCATCGAAAACACCTATAGAAGTATAGGTTTGGGCATAAATTACAGCACTAAAATCTAATTGATTTTTTTTACAAGCAATAGTAGCGATTCCCATCCAATGACCTCCTGGAGTTATTTTTTTTGTAGCTACGGTTAAATGTCCAGTACTAACAGCTACATAAGGGTTACAGTCCCAAAATTGGGCTATTCTAATTTCTTCAGATTTTTCTCCTTTTTCTTTTATTGAGTTAGTAATGTCATATACCTCCTTTAACTCTTTATAAAAGTTACTCGTTCTATCTAGAGAAAATTCTGGATGCTCTCTGGGTTTAAACTGATCTGCAGTAGTTAATAATAAAGGACGAATTTTATTCCAATGGGGTTCTATACCATCGATATAAGAAGGAGGCGTTGGTTGCCATCTTGACACTTCATCTGCATCAACTGCAAATTTCGGCATTGTACGTGTTTCGCTGTAATTATCTTTTTTTAACCAGTTATGAATATGCGTTGCTACTTGCATACCATATTTTTCAGATATTTCAAACTCTTTTACATTCTTATCTTTCCAAGTATTATACAACGAATCTTGGAATTTATTAATTAGTTCATGAGTAAAAACCAGTTTCTTGCTTACTTCAATATAAGCTACTAGAGCAGAAACGTTTAAGTTTACCGCTGATGTTTCTGGCTTTGGAATATTACCTAAAGTACTTATTTTTGATGCAAGCGATTTATACGTGGTGTCTTTTTGAACAATAATTTCATATGCTGCAATATTTGGATATACATAAACACGACTAGCTACTGGTGGTGAAAAAATATCATGTACTAAAGTCCTCGTTATTTTATCTAAAGTGTTGTAATAATCTTGGGCATTTACCACTATTGGTGTAGATTTTTTATTACAAGAAACTATTAGTATAAGACAAGAAAATAGTATCAAATAAGATTTATGCATTTTTATAGTTTTTTGATGCCACACGATTTGTAAACATTCATTATAAATATGGTCGAAGTATTTAACTTCTTCATAATGGTTGTATATGAGATTATATTATGATTATATTTTTATTTAAACTCTTCATCGTAATACGTCGTAGCGTCTGAGATTAACATCTGTAGCATTTCTTTTTCTTCTTTAATTCGTGTAGTATTCCAGTCTAACATTTTAATACAATCGTTAATAATAACATCTAAATGCTTTTCTATACTATTGATATCAAAATACAATCTTCCTGTTCTTCTGACAAAGAAATCAGCTAAACCATTTATCATTTCATAATGAATACAGTACCACAATTCAGATCGTATAAGGCGTTCCTCTACAGAACCTGTCATGAAAAATGAAATTTTATCTATTATTTTAGACGCACTTTTTCCATAATTAGTACATAGATACCAAGCAAAATAAGAGTCTTCAATTCCTAAATTACTTAGTGTTACTTCTAATTCTTTTTGATATTCTTTTACTTCTTGAGAAGAAATCATTGATGGGTTTACTAGAGAAATATGATCTGTCTCAGATTTTTTTAACGCTTTTTTACGTTTTTCACTCATTGTTTTTAATACGGTATCAATAACTCTATGAGCCATTTTTCGGTACCCAGTTAACTTACCTCCAGCTATAGAGATAAGATCACTTTTAGAAATAAATATTTCATCTTTTCTAGAAAGGTCAGAGGGATCTTTCTCTTCTTCATGAATAAGAGGTCTTAAACCCGCCCAATTAGACTCTATATCTTCGATTAATAAATGAATATCAGGAAACATATTATTAATTGCACTCAATAAGTAAACGGCATCTTTTTTTGTTGCAACTACTCTATCTAAATCTCCTGAATAATTTGTATCTGTTGTTCCTACATAAGTACAGCGTCCTCTTGGAATTGCAAAAACCATTCTACCATCTGGAACATCAAAATATACAGACTGTTTTATTGGTAATTTTTCAAATGGAAAAACAATATGTACTCCTTTTGTTAAATGTAAGTGTTTATGGTTTATAGAATTATCTTTTTTCCTTATAGTATCTACCCAAGGGCCTGCAGCAGAAACATAATTGTTTCCAGTTATATTTAACGTTTTACCAGTATTATGATCTATACAATTTAGGCTTTCTATTTTGCCTTCACTATTGTAAACAAATGAATCCATTTCGCAATAATTTAAGATCGTTGTACCATACTCCGCCGCTTTTTTAAGAATTTCTATAGTTAATCGGGCATCGTCAGTTCTATATTCTGCATAATAACCACTTCCTAGTGTTACAGATTCGTCTAACAAAGGCTCTTTATCTAATGTTTCCTTCTTGTCAAGCATTCTTCTCCGATCATCTCCATCTACATTAGCAAGCATATCATAAACTTTTAATCCTATAGCTGTCATCATTTTACCATAGGTTCCACCTTCAATTAATGGTAATAACATTTTTTCAGGAATTACTAAATGTGGAGCCAGTTTATGAACTATTGCACGTTCTGATCCTGATTCTCTTACCAAACCTATTTCCAATTGTTTCAAATAACGGAGTCCACCATGAATCAATTTTGTGGATTTATTGCTTGTTCCTGAAGCAAAATCATTTTTCTCTATCAAACATACTCGCATTCCTCTTGAAGATGCATCTAATGCGATTCCTGCACCTGTTACACCTCCTCCAATAATTACCAAGTCAAATGTGTTTGATTTTGCATTTTTCAGTTGTTTCTCACGATCTAAAACAGAAAAACGAATTGTCTTTGGCTTTTTCTTCTTTTTAACTGAACTTTGAGTTTTTTCTATAACTTTTAACCATCCTTTGTACTTTTTCTTTCGTTCTTTCGGTTCTATTTCTGCATTAAAAATTGTATCAACTTTACGAATACTATCGATATCGTTTTGATGCCAAATATTTGCTTTTATTCCCGCTAGTAATGCTGCACCAAAAGCCGTTACTTCAATCATTTTTGGTCGATCTACAGCAACATTTAAAATGTCTGCCTGAAACTGCATTAGGTAATTATTCGCGCTAGCACCTCCATCTACTTTTAATGTAATCATCTCTTTTCCGCTATCGTTAATCATAGCATTAATTACATCTTTAGTTTGATAGGCAAGTGATTCTACAGTAGCTTTTATAATTTCTTCTCTACCCGTATCGAGTGTCATACCGTATATACTCCCTTTAGCTTCTGAATCCCAATAAGGAGCTCCTAAGCCAGCAAAAGCAGGTACTACATATATATTTTTTAATGGTGGTATACTTTTACAAATTGCCTCTGTATCTGAAGCTTTTTCAATAATTTTCATTCTGTCTCTTAGCCATTGTATGGACGCTCCACCTACAAAAACACTTCCTTCTAATGCATATTTTGTAGGTTCAGATGCTAGGCTACAGGTTAGTGTAGTTAATAAACCGTTATTAGAAACCACTTGTTTTTCACCTATATTTAGTAAAATAAAACAACCTGTTCCGTAGGTGTTTTTTGCAATTCCTGATTTAAATCCTCCTTGTCCAAAAAGCGCAGCTTGTTGATCTCCTGCAACACCATAAATAGGAATTTTTTGTCCTTTAAACTCTATATTTCCGTAATCTGAAGAAGAGTTTTGTACGTTAGGTAAAATCTCTTTTGGTATTTTCAAAGCATTAAGAATTGTTTCGTCCCAGCACAAATCTTTAATATTATACAGCATCGTTCTAGATGCATTTGTATGATCTGTAAGGTGTCTTTTTTCTTCCGTAAATTTGTACACCAACCAGCTATCAATCGTTCCAAAACATAATTTTCCTTCTGCAGCTTTTTCTTTTGCTCCTGCAACATTTTCTAATATCCATTTCAGTTTTGTTCCAGAAAAATAGGAATCAATTACCAATCCTGTATTCGCTTTTACATATTCTGATAATCCTTTGTTTTTTAACTCTTGACAAATTGAGGTCGTACGTTTATCCAACCAAACAATTGCATTATAAATTGGTTGTCCTGTTTCTTTATCCCAAACAACAGTTGTTTCTCTTTGATTGGTGATACCAATTGTTGCTATTTCTGCAGGATTAATACCTGATGTGTTTACTGCTTCTTGAAACGTTTCTAGTTGATCTTTATAGATTGTTATCGGGTCGTGTTCAACCCAACCAGATTTTGGATAATGTTGTTTTAATTCTTTTTGAGCGATCGCTTTTATTTCTCCTTCTTTATTGAAAATAATAGTTCTAGTACTAGTTGTTCCTTGATCGAAAGCGACGATATAATTCTTTTCCATTGCTATGGATTTTTAATTAATTTTTATTTGAAAATAAAGTAAGTGCTTAACACTAAAATTGTAATGATAACTCCTACCAGTTTTGCGTGTTTCCAAGGAGTGATATCGATTTCTTCTGTTATTTTTGGGATGTATACTTTCTTTTCAGGTTTTAGTTTGCCTATGAATAACATTATCAAAATATTTAACACGAAAAGAATTCCCATGATATGGAGAAAATGTGGATATGCTTTTGCTTCTACAATTCTTACTTTTTTTATGTAAGCTGGTATATCTTCCTCATTTACATTTATCTCTTTGTAGTATTTAATTGCTTTTTCTCCTTTTAATTTTTTCAAAAAGCGACTACTTTTCATTTCGTTATGATCTAATGCTTTTTTCGTAAAATAAGGCTGAAAAATTAATAAACTCATTAAATACATCAGTACTCCTCCAACTAAAACTAATTTTGCAGCTTTGGCTGGAACATGTTTTGTTACGATTCCAATAGCCACTACTGCTAAAATAGGAACACTTAAACTCCCTAGGGCTTGCTGAATATATGAAAATAAACCATCTGGTGCGTTTGCTATAAATGGTGAAATAATCATTGCTAATAATGCCAAAAATAGACCAAAAATTTTACCTGCTTTTACCGTATCTTTTTCTGATGCGTTTTTATTAAAGTATTGTTTATATAAATCAAAGCCAAACAAGGTTGCACTACTGTTTAATAAACTATTGAAAGAACTTAATACTGCTCCAAACAAAACTGCAGCGAAAAAACCTAAATAAGCTCCAGGCAATACTTTTCTAACTAAGGCTGGATATGCCTGATCTGAATTTTCTAAGTTTCCATTAAAAATATGCCATGCAATAATCCCTGGTAAAACGACTATTACCGGAATTAAAAACTTCACGAAGCCTGCTAAAATCATTCCTTTTTGTCCTTCTTTTAAACTTTTGGCTCCAAAAACTCTTTGTAGTATCGATTGATTTGTTCCCCAATAATACATTTGTGCAATCATCATACCTGTGAAAATAGTACCAAATGGTATGGAAGCATCAACTTCTCCAATTGCATTAAATTTTTGTGGATTTTTTTCCCAAAGTATATTTAACCCTTCAAAAAAATCACCATTCCCTATTAATAATAATCCAAAAACTGGTATTAATATTCCTCCTATTAATAAACCTATTGCATTTACTAAATCTGAAATAGCCACTGCTTTTAATCCTCCGAAAATTGCATAAATGATTCCTATAATTCCTATAGCCCAAACACATAACCAAATAACTGTTGATTTCGATATATTTAATACTGTTGGTAAATCGAACATTGTGCTGAATGCAACTGAACCTGAATATAAAATAGTGGGTAGTAATACTACTCCAAAAGCTATTAAAAATAGTATTGATAGTATAGATTTGGTTTGATGATCGAAACGATCTTGAATAAACTCTGGAATAGTAGTAATACCAGAACGCATATATTTAGGCAGTAAATATATTGCCGTAAAAATCATGGCAATAGCTGCTAGTGTTTCCCAAGCCATAACCAATACTCCTTCTGTAAATGACTGACCATTAAGACCTACTATTTGTTCTGCAGATAAATTTGTTAAAAGTAACGACCCTGCAATGGTAATGGCTCCTAAACTTCTACCTCCTAAATAATACCCTTTTGCAGAATTTTCATCAGTTCCTTTGGTTGCATACCAAGCTATAAATGCCACCAATCCTGTAAAACCTACAAATGAAATAATAGATAATAAATCCATAATCTTTAATTCTTTTTAAGTTGTATTAATCCACATGCTGGAACTTCTAATTCATGAATTCCTATAGATAACTCTACTAGTTTTTCATTTGTTTTTTCTCCCATACAGTTAAATATTGTCATATGATACGCTCCTAAAGCTACACTATTTTTAATTATAACTGTATGTGTTAATTTACCATTTATAATATCGATCGTTTCATATTCGCTTCTTATTTCTTTAAAATAATCATCGTAAATACCAATTATAGTGTGCTTGTTATTTGTAACCTGTTTTAAAGGATAATTTGCTAAAGGTTTAAAAGGTGTAAAATTACCCTTGGTTATAATCTCTTTATTTTTATTCCAATAATTGGTATAAAAATTAATCATTTTTAAATGATTTTCAGGAATAGTTTTTAATTCAACTGAAATTTGTGGAACTCCAAATAAAGTATTTACTAATTGTAATGCTGCGATTTCTACTTTTTCTTCTGTATGCCAGGTAATCATATCGCTGTGTACAGCTGTATTTCCTGCTAACATTTTAATATCTGCTATACGAACTCTATTCATCGTTCCATCTCCTGGACAATCGAATGCTCGGAACATATTTCCATATTTACGCATTGCTGGTCCGGTATACTTTTGCCTGAATTCGATAAATACGTCTGGGTTTATATTACGCAATGTATACATAACGTCTGTTAATAACCTATCAACTGCTTCATTGATGGAATGGAAATCCATTTCACTATTTTTATCTTTAATTGTATCTGGATACAATTTAAAATCATCAATAAAATCTAATTTAAACCCATCTAAATTCCAGTCTATTAATGCTGTTTTATAGATGTTTATTAAGTACGCTCTAACTTCTGGGTAACGTGGATCAAAGACTGGTGCCCAACGATGATTTTCGGTCAGAAATTTTCCTTTAAAGCGTTTGTATGCTTCTGAGTTTTTACCACAGAATGGTACCGAATACCAAAATCCAACTTTCATCCCTGTAGCGTGAATATCTTTGACAAACTTCTTAGTTTTTGACAAACGTTCAGGTTTCCAATCACCAGTGTAATCGTATCCTCTATTACTATCATTAGTTTGCCAACCATCATCTATTACAATAGACCTGTAACCTAAATCGTATGCTATTTTACATTCTTCTACTAGAACTTTTTCGTCTAAATTCTGATGAAATTGATACCAAGTAGAATATAATGGGGCTTGAGCTATTCCTGGTACAAACGCTGGTTTTAGATTTTCATATGACTCCCACCATCTTGATACTTCTTTAATCGCCTCTGAAAAATGTTTTTCCTCACTATCTATTCTAATTTGAACGTTAAAATGATTCAGTTTTGAATGACGTTCACTAAACATAGTAATATGGCAGTAGAACATATCATCTTCTTCACGAATAACAGCGTCTAATTCTAATTTATTGATTGCATTAGAACAAGAAAATGTATGTATGTTTTCATCTTCATTTCCAAAAAGGCAAATAACAGGAGAATCAATAGAAATTCGAGATTCCATTGGTTTTAATTCCCAGTCTGCTTGGATTCGTTTTGAAAAGTCCGTGGTAGGTTTCCATAAACCTTTAACATTATGTGCAGGTATTTTCCAACTAAATGTTATGGGCCCTGGAATTGCTGGCTCTACTGCTGTTATATTAATATCATAAATAGTAACATTGTCTTTACTGTAAATTTTAGTTAGCTGTGTTTTAAAATTATCAGAAAGTCCATTTATTAGAATATTATTTTCTGAAACATTCGAAGTTTCTCCTATCATTTTTTCTTATTATTTATTAAAAATAATTTTGCTTTTTTGTTATTTTGTGATGCAAAAATTAAATCTTCTCCATTTTTATTTTTCACAGATATCAAGTGATGCGATTGTCCTGGAACATAAAAACCTGTTTGATTATTTCTTAATACTTCGAAGCCATTTTTAGTCCCTTTTAGATACACTCCAAGATGCGCATCGTTTAAACCATAGTTTGTTTCACTAGTAACATCATTACCTACTAATAAAACGTCCAAATAACCATCTTTATCTATATCTTTTACAAGTATGTCGTTAATAGGTGCTATCTGACATTTTTTAGGAAGCGGTGTAATTTTATAATTTCCGTCTCCTAGATTTTCAATATAACTACTTGAAAAAGTAACTGCTTTTAAGGTTTCTTTTTCTAAGTTTTTAATATCGAGTAGTTCCGTGAAATTTACTTTGGAAAATGCTTCGTATGTTGGATATTTTTTTTTCAGTTTTACCAACTGTTTTAAAATATCATCTCGCGTCTGTACAGGCAATAACACCTCTTTGTTGGATGTATTAGTGTAGTATTGCCCAAGTACTGGATCCATACTTCCATTCTTATCAAAATCTTTTTTGTAAAGATGTACTGGCTTATCCTTTCGGGGCGTCACATATCCATTTTCACCTTGATTGCCTACTATGAAATCGTAATCACCATCATTATCGAAGTCTGCAACTTCTATAGCATTCCACCATCCTGAGGTAACAACTTTTTCATTACTACTGTTACTAAAATTAAATGTTGTTTTTTTTAACTTCCCTTTTTCATTTATAAAAATCGTAATAGGCATCCACTCTCCAACTACAATTAAATCATCCCATCCATCAGAATTTATGTCTTTCCATGCAGCATCGGTAACCATTCCTATTTTTTCTAATGCTTCTGGAATTTCATTTGTAAAAGTTCCATTGGAATTAATTAATAACTCACTTTTTGGTACTTCAGGATAATTTCCTGCTACAATTCTGCTTCCTACAAAAAAATCAATATCTCCATCTTTATCAAAATCGTTTGGTTGAATACATGAACTTACATTTGTAGTTTGTGGTAGTATATTCTCTTGCTTCGTAAAATTCCCTTTACCATTATTCAGGTAGATTCTGTTCTCGAGATTATCTGAGTTTTGTGGGTATTCTGTTCCTCCACTAGACACAAATAAATCTAAATCGTTATCATTATCTATATCTACAAAAACAGCTGACGTATCTTCGTAATTCTTATCTAATTCTTGTTTTAAGCTAAAAATACCTTCAGAATTTTCAGACCAAATCGAAGAAGGTTTTCCTTTACTTCCTCCTATAAAAATTTCATCTCCTTTTTCTTCATCTATGTTCGCTGTGGCAATACATGGACCGAACTTAGAATATTGTCGCATTAAAAGATGTTGTTTGCGGTAATCATGTCCTTTATTTTCTATATGATTGTAGGTGAATGTTTCTGAAATATCTCTTAGTAAGGTTTCTTTTTTTTCTCTTTTATCAGCTTCTTCTTCTGCGAATTTTATATCTACATCAATACTCGTATTACTACTTATTTCTTTAATTTTTGAAATTTTTCCGTTTGGCCAAATAACTTGTAGAGAATCTATTTTCGCCATAGATAATCCAAAATGAATAATTGGCTCCATCGACGAAAGATAGCCTCTTATTACCGATTGATATTGATGCTGTACTTTTCCGGCCTGCCATAACATTACTTTACTACCAATACCTTTTCTATTCTGCTTATCTCCTTTTAATCGTACTCGTAGATATTGTTTATTCTTTAATTTATCTACATTATTTTGAATTAGAAAAGCTTCTTCATTGATGTTATTTACAACTAGATCTAAGTCTCCGTCATTGTCTAAATCTGCATAAGCTACACCATTTGACAACGATTTTCTTTCAGTTATCCATACATCACTTACATTACTAAATTCTAGTTGATTATTATTCTTATAGAAATAATTTGGTAAATGAATCCTTGGTAATTCTTTTAATAGTTTTTTAAGTTTATTATCTTTTGCTTTCTGATTACCAAAAATCGTACTTTGTGATGAATAATTTATGAAATCTAAATCCGTAATATCTTTCACATATCCGTTTGTTATGTATATATCTTTGTAACCATCGTTATCAAAATCTGCAAAAATAGGTGCCCAACTCCAGTCTGTTGACGACATACCAGAGATATGCCCAATTTCACTGGCTTTTAATATAGAATCATTAAGCATTCCGTTATGCAGTTGTAATGTATTATGCATAAATTGAGAAGCATACTTATTTCGCTTTGCTAAAAGGTATTTTTCATAATTCATTCCTCCTAGCATTTTCTTTTGCCTTTCGTACTTTTCAGGTAACATGTCAACTACTAAAACATCTGGATACTCATCATTATTAACATCTGCTACATCTACACCCATTGCATTGTAGGTAAGGTGTTTAAAAACGGATTGATTTTTATCTACAAAGCCTAAATGTTTATTAGTTATAGTATCTATACCTTTGTTTATGTATAATAAATCTTCAGTTATAAAATCGTTGGAAACATAGATATCTGGTAGATTATCATTATTAAAATCTTGAATAGCTACACCCAAAGTGAAACCTTTGTGAGTAATTCCCATAGCTTTAGAAACGTCTATAAAAACTGGATGATCTATGCCTTCTTTTATTTCATTTATGAGCAAAACATCTGATAAATTTTCTGGTAGATAATGTTTTGGTAGCGGAGAGTTTTTATCAAACTTTAAATTTCCATTTCTTCCAATAAAAACATCTAAATCTCCATCCAGATCAAAGTCAAAAAAAATTGCTTGTTGACTATAATTCCCTTCATTCAAATTATACTCTTCTGCTTGTTCTTTGAACACTGGTACATTTCGTTCATTTAATCCTTGATTTATAAATAACAAGTTTTCACAATTGTTTTTACAGTTTGCTCCTCCTACATTTAAATAAATATCATCCCAACCATCTGAATTAATATCTACAATTGAAACTCCAGTAATCCACTTATTCGGTTTAATTTTAAAGTTGGATGCTTCTGAGATATCTCTAAAGTTCAACTTCTGTTGATTTAAATATAATTTTGATGCAACTTGATTTCCTGTTAATACTACGTCTGAAAAGCCATCATTATTAAAATCACCGATACCGACTCCTCCACCGTTGTATACATATTGAAAAGATATTACGTTTAAAGAATCATTTTCTTTTATTGTGTTCTTAAACCTAATATTAGATCTTGAAGATGACACATATGAAAACTGATTTTCTTTAGCATTGCGTTTGCATGAAATCATAGCTAAAACAATACAAACAAAAAACAGTTGTTTTTTGAACTGCAAATAAATCATCTTAAGAAGTTAATATTCAATAAACAAAAGCCAAATTTAGAGCAAATCTGACTTTTGTAAAAAAACAATTAGTAATGGAATAATTTAGTATCCGTCATTCTGACCTAATTCAGGATTAGCATCTCTTTCTGAATTAGGAATCCAAACAAGTTCATGTTTAGAGGTTTGAAAAACACCTCCACTTAAAGACTTAGGATGGTATGATTGTGAGCCATTTGTGACATGTAATGATGTTGTTCCTAAATAATCATCTGCTAACCCCCATCTAACCAAATCAAAAAAGCGATGTCCTTCACCTGCAAGTTCCATTGCTCTTTCCGCTATAATCACTTCTTTTGCCTGATCTTTAGACAACCCAGTTGATATAGGTGTTAATCCAGATCCCATTCTTCCTCGAACCATATTCACATAATTGATGGCCTCCGTAGTTTTTCCATCTTCATTAAGTGCTTCTGCCAACATTAACAAGACATCTGCATATCTTATAATTCTCCAGTTATTTCCTACATTAGTTCCTAAAAAATCTACTTCTGCTCTACTTCCTACGTCCATTCCTGAGTATTTTTTTGAAAAAATAGGTTCTACTCCTGCGTCTCTTGCTACAGTTACATCATCATTTAAATCTACGCTAAAAGGTGCACCACCGTAACCTGTAGCTCCAGGATAATTGTAGGCTAGTGTTTCATTTCTTCTGAAAGTATCATTATTTGCTTCATATAAGTTTTTTAACCAAGGATTTACAACATGACTTCTATCTGGAGATTTTGTTGGTGGTGCATAATCAATATGATAATTACCCATTGTACCTGTTTGAGGAATATCTGATCCCCATACAAAATTTGCTTGTCCTAAAAACTGTAATTCAAAAACAGATTCACTATTATTTTCGTTTGTAGTTGAGAAATTATCTCCAAATTGAGCCGCTGGTAATAAACTATACTTTCCTACTAAATCATCTAACGTTTCATGAGCTTTTACCCATTCTTTCATGTATAAATAGCTTTTCCCTTTTAGTGCTGTTGCTGCTCCTGAAGTTGGTCTTCCTAGATTTTCACCCGACCAACTGTCTGGTAACATTGTTTCAGCCTTTTGTAAATCCGCTATTATTTGCTCCCAAACTTTCTGTGGAGCTTCTTGTTTCACTAATAAATTATCTAAATCAGGTAATTCTGTAATTAACGGTACGTTACCGTATAAATTTACTAAATACCAATAATCGAAAGCTCTTAAAAAATACGCCTGACCTACTAATTCATCATAAGATTTAAGGTCTTTTGATGTATTTACTATAATATTATTACATCTAGCAATCGACTTATATAATTCTTGCCAAGGTTCGGTTGCCCATCTATCTCCAGGGTTTCCTAAAAATGTTGACATTGCCGTGTTACTTCCAAAAGGAAAAACATTGAATTCGTCTGAGCGTAATAAAGCACCTGTGTGAACAATTCTACCCCAAAAAAATGTTCCTGTTATTGGATGAAAAGCACCATTTACTGCAGCTTCTACTTGTTCTACTGATGTACCAAAATTAGCTGTTGATGTAGCATTATTATTTTGTTGATTTAAGACATCTTCTGAACAAGCAGATAGTATAAGAATAATACTAAACGTTAGGGTGCTTATTAAGCCTTTATATGTTATTGTTTTTTTCATGATTTCTTCTTTAAAAAGTTACTTGTACTCCTAAACTAAATGTACGTGCGTTTGGATATGATCTAGCATCTAGACCTCTACCTAACAATGGGTTAACATTTGATCTTAATCCTGGAACACCTGAATTTAGATTTGCTCTACCTCCATTTGTTGAAGCAACATCTGGATCGTAACCACTATAATTTGTGATTACAAACACATTTTGAACATTAAATGATAATCTTAAATCATTTATCCAATCTACTCCTAGTTTATCTTCTTTAAAAGAATATCCTAGTTCTATGTTTTTTAACCTAAAATACGAACCATCTTCTACAAAAAATGAAGAAGGAGCTTTATTTCCTGCCGGATCTGCTACTGTAGCTCTAGGTATGTTGGTATCTGTATTTGTTGGAGTCCATGAATTTAATACTTCGCTTAATTTCCCTCCATCTTGCCAAAGTATATTGTAGTATCTTCCTAAATTATATATTTCGTTGCCTTGTACACCGTTAAAATTTAGTGAAATATCAAGATTTTTGTAGGCTCCTGAAAGATTAAGTCCATAAGTAAAATCTGGAGTAGGATCTCCAATTATTGTTCTGTCAGCATCGTCTACAGTTCCATCTCCATTGGTATCTACTCTAACAAAATCTCCTGTTGTTGGGTTTACTTTTTCCTCTACTACCCAACCATAAAAGGCACCTACTGGGCTATTAGCTTGTGTTCTATTTACCACTCTTAAGTCTTCATCTACTCCTGGTCCTAAAATAGTTGCTGGTACATCTTTTGCTTCATTTTTTAAATTGAATGAGAAATTAGTACCAATGGTATAAGTGAAGTCTCCTTCAGATTCATTGAAACTTAAATCAAATTCGAAACCATTATTAACCAAAGTTCCTGCATTTCTAGTTACTGGTAAGCTAACTCCTGCAGTTGATGGAACATTAATAGGTACCAATGCGTCTTCAACATTCTTTGTATAATAATCTGCTGTGAATTTAATTTTATTATCTAAAAACGCCATGTCTATACCAACATCAAAAGTTTTAGTGGTTTCCCAAACTAAATTCTCATCTGCTAGTGTTGTTTGCGCTAAACCTGTTGCTAAACCACCACCAAAACTAGTGTTAGATTGATTTGCTAGAAATACTGCTTGTGTTGGATAAAATTGATCTGGATATGAACCTAATTCACCATATGATACTCTTAATTTTAGAAAATTAATGCTTTCTAATTTCCAAAAATCCTCACTTGTTATATTCCAAGCACCAGAAAAAGCTGGAAAATAACCCACTCTATTTGCTTCGGAAAACCTAGAAGATTCATCTCTTCTCAACGTTGCTGAAAATAAATACTTGTTATCATAATTATAATTCAACCTCCCGAAATAAGATAGTAAAGCGGCTTTATTTCTTTCCCCTAATGCTTGAACAACATTTGTTAATGCGCTTGATACTCTAATTGTATTTGCTGGTGTTCCTTCTCCGTATAACCCATTACTGTCTTGTGATTCAATAAATCTCGTATGCCCAAGTACAACATTTAATTTATGCTTATCATCAAATTTCTTATCGTATGTAATTGTTGGTTCAAACAGCATATTAACATCATTTGTAGTAAAATCTGTTAAATCGTTAAACTCGTTGAAATTTCTAACTGGATCAATTCTTGATGCGGGATCAAGGCTTGTCATTAAATAAGTTGGTGTGAATTGGTAATTCCTTCTATTTCTATAATCTAAACCAAAGTTAGTTGACAATGTTAATTCTTTGGTTAATTCGTAGTCTATCTTGAGACTGGTAAATAATGTTCTGGTTGTTTCAAGATTATCTTCCAAAGAGGCTAACCCAAATTGATTAACTCCGCCAGGGCCATGGATATCTGAAGTGGGACCATCAAATCCTCCTTCAAAATTTGAATTTCTTCTTGCTATTGTTGGCGCAGTAGTTCCGTCGAAACCATACCAATTATTCTCCTGCAATCTACCTTCTGTAATTCCTAAGGACTGAGTAATCTTGAATTTACCTAAAGTATGTGCAGTATTAAATCTCGCATTTGTTCTTCTGAATCCAGATCCTACTAAAATACCGTCTTGTTCAAAATAATTTAAAGAAGCAAAATATGAAGAATTTTCACTTCCTCCTGAAATTGAAATTCCGTATTCTTGTAATAATGCAGCTTGTAATGATTCTTTCTGCCAATCTGTACTAACTCCATTCCAACTAACTCTTGTTGCATCTCCATCATTTTCAAAACGTTGGTTTAAGTAGTTAGTATATTGTTGTCCATCTATAAAATCCAACTCTCTACTAGGTGAATCTACTCCTGTTCTAGAATTAAATGTAACTGATAAAGCTCTATTTTTTTTACCATGTTTTGTTTTGATGAGTACTACACCATTGGCTGCTCGAGATCCATAAATAGCTGCAGCTGCAGCATCTTTAAGCACTGATAAGTCCTCTATGTCATTTGGGTTAACATAGTCCATGTTATCAACAAACAAACCATCTATAATATAAAGAGGGTCTGCATTACTCAATGAATTAATACCTCTTATAAATACATTTGCAGACCCTCCTGGTTGTCCCCCGAAGCTTTCAACCTGAATACCTGTTAATTTACCTTGTAATGCTGTGGTAGGATTACTTGCAACTGTACTTACAATATCTTTTCCTTTAATGGTACTAATTGCACTTGTATTTTCTCTTTTACTTGAACTACCATATCCTAATATAACCACTTCATCTAAAGTTCCTGTATCTTCAACCATTATAATATTTAATGGATTTTGACCTTTATAAACTACTTCTTGGCTTTTATAACCTATAAAACTAAAAAGAAGTATATCTCCTGTTTTAATCTTGCTTAGAATATAATTTCCATCAAGATCTGATGTTGTCCCATTTGGTGTTCCTTTAACTATAATGTTTACTCCAGGTAGTGGAAAATCTTGATCAGATATATTTCCTGAGACTGACTGTCCGTGTGTTGAAAAACTTATACACATTATGGCTGTGAATAACGTAAGTTTTATTATTTTTTTATCCATAAGCTTGATATTTAGATTAGTAGTTGAATATAAATGTAGATGTTACGTTTATTAAATTTTCCATAAAAAAACTAAGATTTAAACAATCTCAGTAATTGAAATCACAAACTGTACTACAGTATGCTACAAGCAAATATACATTTATTTTTTACATGATTAATAATTTGATAAAAAAAAATATAAAAAATTAATGATAAAACAACTTTACATGAATTAAATTACACTATAGAGAATTTCTTCGTTTTATTTCTAGTGGAATTATCTTATGGATCTTAGATTGACTTTTGATAAGTTTTGCAGCTTCAAATCCCATTTCTTTAAAGTCTGTAGAGATTGTAGTAATACCTCCGACAATAATTTCTTTAATTGTATTATCGTTATGCGCTAGTATTCCTATGTCTTTTCCTATTTGAAAATTTTTACTTTTACAGTCTTTAAGAATCAACCATAAATCTGAATCTTTAATCGTA
The DNA here is from genome assembly GCA_020629275.1 of Tenacibaculum sp. Taxonomy (GTDB): domain Bacteria; phylum Bacteroidota; class Bacteroidia; order Flavobacteriales; family Flavobacteriaceae; genus Polaribacter. The sequence goes on from JAHDDQ010000014.1 coordinate 38,804, forward strand.
AAGTACAGTGTATTGGGTCTAACTAAACCTTGTTCGTACTCTTCTTCGATCTTACTTTTAATTTTATAAACATTTACAAACCTTTCAAAAGCATTTTTTATTCCTACCGGGAAATCTGCTTTATCTGTATAGAATAAAATCACCTCATTATACTTTTTAATGGCTGGTAATAATTCTTGTAATAGTGAAAAAGTAGCTGTTTCAAATTCTTGTGAAATGAAAGAGTATTCTTTTGGTATTTCAATAAACCTATCAATGATCAACAGTTTTTCTGGAGAAAATTGCTTTAATATATCTTGAACTTCTTCACTTGGTATTGGAGCTATAACATACATACCGTATTTGCCAGAAATGGAATTAACTATATTTTTAAAAATATCAATATTATTATGATGAAAGAAGACATCTATATGATATTTATTTCCTAATTCCTTTCTAAACTTATTATAAAAATCTTCTTGAAAGGAGTGGAATGCGTATAATAAAAGTGCTACCTTCAATTTTACTTTTGTATCAGTATTTAGTACATAATATCCTTTGAAATTTTTTGATTCAATTAATCCTCTACTCTTTAAATCTTCATAGGCTCTAACTATGGTCTTTCTAGCATAACCTAATTCGTTAACCATTTTGTTTATAGAAGGTAAACGATCTCCTTTGTTTAAAACTCCTTGATTTAAAGCATTAATAACTCCTTTTACAAGTTGTTCGTGTTTGGAATGAAGACTCTCATCTTTAAGCTCTTTTATTTTATGAAATAGATTAATCATGTAGCTTATTTAGTTCTAAACTTCAAAATTAATACCTTTTGACAAGAGTTCGTTGTATTTCTTATTGTCAAATTTATAGTAAAAAGCACCTTTTTTAGAACTAGTCTTATCCTTTTCTTCAAGTTTAATGAGCACACCAAAAGACAATACCTTTTTTCTGAAATTTCGAGAATCCATTTTTCTTTGATATATAGCTTCATATAAACTTTGCAACTGCGGAAGAGTAAATTTTTCTGGTAACAATTCAAAACCAATAGGTTGGTATCTTGCTTTTCTTCTTAATCTAGCCATAGCATCCTTAACCATTAAATTATGATCAAGTACTAAATCTGGAAGCTCATCAAAAGTATGCCAAGTTGCACCGTGTTTTTCTACCAAATCTTTGTCATAATCATCGATTCGTATCAACGCATACTGTCCTATTGAAATGCATCTATACCCCAAGTCTCTGTCTACTGTATTGTATGTTTTAAGCTCTTCCATAAATACATTTTTTAAGCCTGTTGTTTCTTCTAAAACTCTGTTGGCTGCTATAGCTACACTTTCATTCAACTTAACGAAACTTCCGATTAATGAAAACTTTCCTTCATCTGGTTGAACTTTTCGCTTAAAAATTAATAACTTTAATACACCTTCATCAAAACCAAATATAATACAATCAGTAGCTACATACATTTTATCATGCATACTGTAATAATCATTTCCCCACATACCCTTTATCAATTTTAAATTAAGCTATTCTCTACTTTCAAAAGTAGTTAAATTTATTTTTCAGCATTGAAAAAGTTAACACAATCAAAATAAATGTATTTTTTACGTTAATTATTTTTTAAGTATATTGCACTTTTAAAAACTTAATTTGAAGACACTTAATAAAACTTACTTTGAGGATTTTAAGCCTGAGTTAACGGTTACTTCTCCTGGTAGAATAAACTTTATTGGAGAACATACTGATTATAATAATGGCTTCGTTCTACCCACAGCTATCGATAAAAAAATATTCTTTTTTTTCAAAAAAAATAACACTTCAAATCACTGTAATATTTACAGTAAAAGTTATGATGCTTTTTTAAGGATAGACCTTTCTAATATTACTACTAGTGATGTAGAATGGGAGAACTTTGTACTTGGAGTTATTAATGAATTACAACATAGAAATGCAGTTGTTACTGGCTTTGATTGCATTATCGAAAGTGAACTTCCTATGGGTGCTGGTATAAGTTCTTCCGCTGCTTTAGAATGCGGAATTGCTTTAGGCTTAAATGCATTATTTGACCTAAAATTCTCTTTACAAGAATTAATTACGCTTTCTAGAGATGCAGAGCATAACTTTGTAGGTACCAAATGTGGCATCATGGATCAATTTGCTGTAGTTATGAGTAAGAAAGCTCATACACTTCTTATAGACTGTGAATCGTTAGCATACGAATTAATCCCGCTAACAATGCAACCATATAAAATTCTTTTATTAAATACTAATATCTCTCATAATCTAGCTACTAGTGAGTATAATAAAAGACGAAATGAATGTGAAATAGGTCTTGAAATTATTAAGGAAAAATACCCTAATATTTCTTCTTTAAGAGAAGTTACTCAGCCTATTCTAGAAACTGTAAGACCTAATTTAAATACGACCTTATATAATAGATGCGCATATATAGTTGCAGAAAATAATCGCGTTCAACAGGCTGTTACTAGTTTGAAGAGTGGGGATCTAAAGTCTTTGGGGGATTTAATGTATGGTTCTCACGATGGCTTGAGAAATTTATACGATGTAAGCTGTGCTGAATTAGATTTTTTAGTAGACTTTTCCTTGAAACACGAATATGTTTTAGGTGCTCGTATGATGGGTGGTGGCTTTGGAGGTTGTACCATAAATATAATACACGGAAATAATATTAATTCATATGTTGAAAAAATATCCTACGCTTATAAAAAAGAATTCAAGATAGACTTATCAGCGATAGAAGTAAGTCCAAGTGATGGCACTAGCATCATTTATCATTGATAAAATAAGAAATTAAAAAATTAACTTATGTCACAAAAAATAATTGTTACTGGTGGTTGTGGATATATTGGTTCACACACAGTCGTAACACTAATTTCAAATAATTACGATGTCGTTATTATTGATAATCTATCTAACTCTAATAAAAAAACTTTAGAGCGGATAACCAAAATAACAGGGACCAGTCCTCATTTTGAACATATTGATCTTAAAAATCCTGAACAAACAAAATCTGTATTTAAAAAACATAATGATGCTGTTGCTGTTATTCATTTTGCTGCATATAAAGCTGTTGCCGAATCAGTAGAAAAACCATTAATGTATTACAGAAATAACTTATTATCTTTAATTAATACGCTTGAATTTCAAATCGAAGAAGGTATAAGCAATTTTATTTTTTCTTCTTCCGCAACGGTGTACGGAGCTCCTGAAACCTTACCAATAACAGAGGAAAATAAAGTACAACGCCCATTTTCGCCTTACGGAAATACAAAAAAAATAGCAGAGGAGGTCTTAGAAGATCTAGTAAAAACATCTTCTAATTTAGCTGCAATATCATTACGCTATTTTAACCCAATAGGTGCGCATAAATCTGGTTTTCTAGGAGAATTACCTAATGGAATTCCGAATAACCTAATGCCTTACATTACGCAAACTGCTGCAGGAATTAGAAAAGAATTACAAGTTTTCGGAAACGATTATCCTACTAAGGATGGTACTCCAGTTAGAGATTATATACACGTTGTAGATTTGGCTGAAGCACACTTAAAAGCGCTGCAAAGACTCTTAAATAAGGAACAAGATAAACCTTTAGAAGTTTATAATCTAGGAACTGGAAACGGGTATTCTGTTCTAGAAATTATTAAATCTTTTGAGAGAACAACCAATACTACTTTAAATTATAAAATAGTAGACAGAAGACCTGGTGATGTAGAAACATTATACGCTGATACTTCTTTAGCTGAAAAAAAATTGAATTGGAAAGCTAAACGCGATATTGATGATATGATAGCATCTTCATGGAAATGGGAAGAAAATTTAAAAAATGAACAATAGTATTAGAAACAATGGATATTTTTAAGGAACCTCATATTAGAAAAAATATTTTAACTGGTGAAGAAGTTTTAGTTTCGCCACACAGAACAAAACGACCTTGGCAAGGTAAAGTTGAAGATCAAGTTCCTGAAAATATAGTAAAATACGATCCTACTTGTTACTTATGTCCTAACAACGAACGCGCTAGTAAAGATATAAATCCAAACTACAAAACTACCTTTGTCTTTAAAAATGATTATGCCGCTCTAAAAGAGGAAACAGAGCCTTTGATTTATTCAAATGGTTTATTAGAAGCTAAGGGAGAACAAGGAATTTGCAAGGTGGTTTGTTTTTCTCCTGATCATTCGCTAACACTAGCCAAAATGGCTATTCCTGATATTGAAAAAGTCGTAGAGACTTGGCAATACGAGTATAAAGAATTGTCAAAACTCTCTTACATAAACAATATCCAAATCTTTGAAAATCGTGGAGAAACTATGGGATGTAGTAATCCACACCCGCATGGTCAAATTTGGGCACAAAATTCAATCCCTGTAGAAATATCAAAAAAATCAAAAAACTTTAAAGAATTTTACTCTTCTAATAAGAAAACCTTATTGGAGGCTTACTTACAACAAGAACTTGAGCTAGATGAACGTGTTGTTTATACCAACGAAAATTTTGTAGTACTAGTTCCTTTCTGGGCTGTTTGGCCTTTTGAAACTATGATTATCCCTAGAAATAATCATAAAAATATTCTTAATTTATCCAAAGAAGAACGTAAAGACTTTGCAGATTCAATAAAAGCCATCACTAGTACATACGATAAAGTTTTCAACGTATCTTTTCCATATTCTTCTGGTATTCATCAAGCCCCAACAAATAACGAAGACAATTTAGGATGGCATTGGCATATGAGTTTTTATCCACCTCTACTTAGGTCTGCTACTGTTAAAAAATTTATGGTTGGCTACGAAATGTTTGCTATGCCACAACGAGATATAACGGCAGAAAAGGCTGCACAAATGCTTAAAAAACTGTATTAAAAGTTTTTTAACTCGGTATTTCTAAAATTTAAAGATTCATCTTATGCACAACCAAGTTACATTAAAAGATATTGCAAATATTTTGAACGTTTCTATTTCTACGGTATCTAAAGCTCTGAATGATAGCTATGAAATTAGCGACCAAACCAAAAACAATGTCCTTAAAATAGTTGAATCTTTAAATTATATCCCCAATGATAGTGCAAGAAGCTTAAAGTCTAACACAACAAAAAGAATAGGTGTAATTATTCCAAATATAGAAAGTGATTTTTTCGCAAAAGTAATCAGAGCTATAGAAAATGAAGCCGCAAAAAAAAACTACAAGGTTATTATTTGTTT
>JAHDDQ010000014.1:44011-57261 GCA_020629275.1 Tenacibaculum sp.
ATACTATTAAAAAAGAGATAGAAGGAGTTTCTGTATTACTAAACGGTAGTGTAGACGGAATTATTATCTCACTTTCTCAAGAAACTCAAGATTTACAGCACTATACCCACCTAAAAAACTTTAATAAAAATAAACTGCCTATAGTTATGTTTGATCGAGTATGTAACGAAATTGACTGCGATAAAATTACAATTGATGATTATGAGGCTACCTGTAAAACTACTGAATATTTGCATAGTACTGGCTGCAAAAACATTGCTTTTTTGTCGACCATTTATCAAACTAGTGTAGGTAAATTAAGAAAAAAAGGCTATTTACAAACGCTGGATACGTTTAAAACAGCAACAAGTTTAATTATTAATATTCCTAATTATGATGTATTTGACACTACTTTAAAACGTTTTCTAAAAGATCATAAAATTGATGCTATAATTGCTGCTGATCAACTCTCTGCGATTTGTACTTTAAAGGTCGTTCAAGAGTGTGGTTATTCTATTCCAAAAGACATTTCTGTAATTGGTTTTACCGATGGTTTAATTCCTAGCTATACAATTCCTTCTTTATCTATCATCAATCAAAATGAAGAACAAATGGGAATTCAGGCTTTTACAACACTAATAAACAGAATAGTACATAAAAACGACACGAATACATCTCCTCCTATTGTTAAAGTTTTAAAAACTGATTTAATAAAGAGACAATCTACACGCTAGAAAGAATTTAAGGCATGATTAGAGCCCTATAATTTTTATTCTATTTATCACTTTTTTTTATGAATTGATAAAAATTGATAACTAAAAAAACCGTTCTTTTCAGAACGGCATTTTCACAATGATATATTTGTCATTGCATCTGTGAATCCCCCAATTTACAGACTTTGACTTATAGAAATATAACTATTAAATTAAAGTTTATACTTTACACATGGGATCATCTTTTTCTAACTTGTTTTTCAGCAAAAGAGTCTATGTTCAGTGTTTTCATTTTCCCTCTTTCTACGTAATAAATAACTAGTGCATCTTTTGCTAATTTTATACAATCCTTTTTTTCTTCAAAATTATTTTCTTTTAGTGGAATATGTATATAATATTTTCCCATCTCGTTGATTGTCGGAACATACTGTGCTGTTTTCTCCTTTTTTATAAAATATTTTTTTATCCTTAAACATTGTTTTTCTCTCTGATACACCAAAACACTATCAATATGAATATTCGTTTTCTCTTTGATTTTGACCTCAAATACGTAATTTGTATAGGGTTTTTCAGATTGAACCCCTGGTACTATATTTTGCTTTTCTGATGAGATAAGCTCTATACTAGTATGATTGCACCCTAAAAAGATCGTTAAAAAAAACAATGCGATAAGTTTCATAATTAACAGTTTATTTTACAATTATTCTTTTCACAAGGCTTCTTCCTTTATTCCTAACGTTAACAAGATATAACCCTTGAGAAAAACCATTTAAATCTACAACCTCTTGATTTGATGTAGTTTCATAGTCTTTCACAATTCCTCCTATAATATTATAAATCGTAATGTTACTTTCTCCTTCTAATTTATTGAGTTGAATTGTAAACTCCTTATTTTTTGTTGGATTAGGATATAATGTTACCGCTTCAAAAGGTAGCTTGTTCTCCTCTATATTTAAAGCTGCATTTGAAACAGGTATTTCCCATACTCCTCTTCCGTAAGTTGCTACACGTAACATTTCTGTTCCGTAATGAATCTCTATATCATAAACGATAACATTTGGAAGTCCATTACCCAACTTAGCCCAATCACCTGATGTATTTGTTCTATAAAAAACTCCTAAATCAGTCGCTAAAAATAATTCTCCATCGGTACTTCCAGTTTTATAAATGATTTTGTGCGTTGGTATATTTGGTAAACTCCCTGTAATATTTGTCCAACTAACACCACTATCTGTTGATTTATATACTTTGCCTGATAAATATCCAGAATATGCAATGTATATTTCCTCTGGAATAGTTGGATGTACTTCGATACTTTTCACATTTCCTGCTTGTGGTAATGTAATACTCTTCCAACTTCCTAAAGCTGCTCCTCCATCTGTAGTGACTTTAACACCATTCTCACCAGATACATAAATCACATCAGGATTAGAAGGTGATATGGAGATGAATTCTATTGTTCCAGCACGTGAATTTAAACTAGACCAATTATCGCCTCTGTCTGTAGATTTATAGATATCGTCAAAACCTCCAAAGATAGTTGTAGGAGTTGTTGGATGAATTTCTAATTCCCATACAAATGGTGCTCCTGATGGAGTACTGACAGATGATGTTGTTGTAAAATTATCCAATGTTCTTTCCATTCCCCCCGCTTGGCTACAAGACCATGCAATATTAGAATTAGAATAATCCCACAAACCTTCAACTCCGTCGCTTCCTGCGTTCTGACCAACAAAAGTGGCTCCATCGTATACTGCTACATCATTGTCTTGCGCTCCCATAATTAGTTTTCCTGAATCTTGTGGTGTTCCGGATACGTTATAATATTGCGTAATTGCAAGCCCCGAAGACAAATCATCCCAAGGAGTGTCTATCGCTGCATCTCCTCTAAAAATACCACCATCGTTTAATGAAAAAGCAACATTTGTTCCTGGTATAAACTTCATATCATGATGATCTGAATGTACATAAAAAAAAGGTTGACCTGAAGTCCAGTATCCTACTAAATAGTTTTCCCAACTAACACCTCCATCTGAAGAACGCCAGCCTTCTACCCCTCCTGCTATAATTAAATCCTTATTTATTGGAGATACAGCTATAGATATATTGTATCCTCCTTGAGATTCAAATCCAGAAATTGTTGACGTAGTAGACCATGTATTTCCTTCATCGGTAGATTTTCTTAAAATCCCGCTATTATCTAAAGTTACAATCAAATTAGGATCATTAGCTGTTAGAGCAATATCTAATCTGCTGTTTGAGGGAGATGAGGCTACAGACCAACTTATTCCATTATCTGTAGATCTATAAAACTTTCCTGTTCTTGATGTTGCATACAAAATAGAGTTACTTCCTTTTTTGTAAATAATATCATTGAAATTTGCATTCGATTCAGTATGCACATCGTTCCATGTTACACCGCCATCTGTAGTTCTTTTTATACTATTTAACGTAGTTGCAAATACTGTACTTGTATTGTTAGGATCAATCAATAGTTTTGTTGTCAATCCATTTTGTCCTAAAGTATATGCTAATCCTGTTAGTACCCACGTATCTCCTCCATCAATAGACTTAAAAACACCTAAGGACCTGTTTTGTACTCCATCAGAATCTCCACTGGCTAAATACAACACGTTAGTATTTGAAGGATCGATCGCAATGTCTGAGACTCCTAAATTAGGTAAATTATCTCCTTTCGAAGACCATGTTACTCCTCCATCGGTAGTTTTCCACACACCTCCGCCTGGAGTACCTACATACATTGTATTTGTATTCGTACCATCAAAAGAAAGACTATTAATTCTTCCCATTCCTGGATAAAAACTTACATTAGATGTAGGCAATACTGTAGGTCCAACTAAAGACCAATTTGCAGTACTTACAACACTCTTATTCTGTTGCTCATTACGCTTATTCATCTTTTTCCACTCATTATAATTATGTGCTTCAGAAACAAATGAACCATCAGGTAAAACCCTATCTTTCCAATAAGCTGCCCAACGCTCAAACTGCTTTATTTCTTTTTTACTTTTTCGGTCTCCTCTATTTCTTTTATTTTTTAATCGTAACTTATTTTTTGCAACGATTTCAAAATAATTACTCCCTTCTTCTAAATTAGAAGTTCTAAAATTTTGTTCTTGTGCTTCTATTGATACGGAAACTAAACAGATCCCCACGAATACTAAAAACAGCTTTTTATTCATAATCATAATTTTTTTGACTATTAATATTGAATTATTTATTATACTACCCTATTTGACTAAATATTAAATCACCAATTTTATTTGTCCTTTTGTTCAAACATAAAACCCACATCTAACTAATAATTATCGAGTAGGACAATCGGCATTAACACCTTATTTTTCATTACTCTTAATAATAAAAGCATCATTAAGCAGCAAACAATAAAAAGTATTTTTCTACCTTTAATTCCGACTTATAACTTTAGTTTGCTAAAATTAGTTATGAATAATGGTATTTAAGTTTAAGTATTGTAACGAAATGTAAATCTTTGTAAACAAGCGTTTTTGTGTTATAATTTTTAGTTATTTTTATAGCTATGAGTTGGTCAAAAACAACATTCAAAATCATAGTCGTTCTCTTATGTATTTCAGTAATTACTGCAGTTTTTTTCAGGTAAATTGGATTAAAAACACATATGATAAGAAACTTAGTAACATGGAAGATGCTTTCTTTGATACTTTTGATGATACTTTTTTTGAATTTATTGAGTTAAAAGATTTATCCGATGACGATAGGGTTCAGGAAAAGTTTGTAAGTACTGTTTTAAACTTAGAGAATCGAAAAAATTATACTAATTCTTCTGACAAAGAAAGAAAATGCGATTCCTTATTCTTCAATAAAATGCTGAATAATACTATAAAATTATCTGAACAAGATTCAAAAGAGTTCTTACAACTTTTCAAGAATAAAATTCTAAAGAAGGATATTAGTCTTGACTATCAACTAAATGCAATTACATTTACTGATACTTTGGATATACAAAAACTTCAAGCAAATGAAGATTATTTATTAATAAATCCTTTTGGACTTTTTAGCTTTTCATATAAATATAGAAACACTCAGATTCTTTCAAAAATAAGATATGCTATTTTTTCTGCAATTTTATTCACTTTTGTATTCATTTTAAGCACTTTTTTACTGGCTCAAAAGTATTTACATGAGAAAAAGTTATTAGCTTACAAGAACGATTTTATTAGTAACCTTGCTCATGAATTACAAACTCCCATCACTATTTCTAATTTGACATTAGAAAAAATGGCTTCTTTGAATACGAATAGTGCTTTGGATAAATCGATTGCAATTTCTCAAAGAGAAAATGCAAAATTAGCAGAACTTTCTAAGCGAATTTTAGGGCTTGCTGAACTCGACAATATTTCACCTAATTATGAGATAATTCATCCTGATGAACTCATACAAGAAAGTGTAAATAGATTCAATTCAAGTCTAGAAAAAAATGATTATATCACTACATTTTTTGGAAAACAATTAACTGCTATTAAAGTAGATAAGAAACAATTTATGGATTTAATAAATAATTTGATAGATAATGCTATTAAATATTCTAAAACTCCTAGAAATATAAGTGTTACAACTATGAGGAAAAGAGGTCAATTTAAAATCATTGTGAAAGACAATGGAATTGGAATCCCTTCTGAATTAACAACCAAAATATTTGAACCTTTTTTTAAGATTTTAAATAATAATACACATGATGTAAAAGGTAATGGTTTAGGACTAAGCTATGTTGCTAAAATTGTTAATAAAATGAAAGGAACCATTATTGTAACTAGTAAACAGGAAGAAGGAAGTGAATTTCAGATAGTACTGCCTTATGAAGATTAAATTATTATTAGTTGAAGACGAAAGTACTCTGGCTGAGCTTCTAACAGAATTTTTAGAGGTAGAGAATTATGAGGTTTATTCTGCAAGTGATGGCGAAGAAGGTTTTCGTATGTTTGAAAAACATAACCCAGATGTTTGTATTTTTGATGTGATGATGCCTAAATTAAGTGGTTTCGGATTATTGAAAAAAATACGTGCTACAAATCAAAAAACACCGATTTTAATGCTAACAGCAAAAGCATTAAAAGCAGATGTAATTGAAGGATTAAAATCTGGTGCTGATGATTATTTGACCAAACCTTTCAATTTTCAGGAACTAAACCTTAGACTACATAATATACTGAAACGACGTGGTACTATTATTGAAAAACAAGCATATCATATTGGTAAATATCAATTTAACTACAACACGCAAACACTCCGCTTAAATACCACAAGTGAAACGCTTACAACTATGGAAGCTGATTTATTACACCTTTTATGTAGTTATAAAAATCAGGTTGTTGAACGCAACGATATTTTAAAACAACTCTGGAATAATGAAGATTTCTATAATTTTAGAAGTTTAGACGTTTTTATCTCTAGATTAAGAAAATACTTGTGCCAAGATTCTTCAATTAAAATCGTAAGTGTTAGAAGTAAAGGATATAAATTGATCGAAGCGTTTTAAAAACATTATTAATCCAATTAGTAATGATTGAAATAAGTAACGTAAAACACTATACAACTGAGGAGCTCATAGCATATATTCATGACAACAATATTAGTTACGGTTTAATGAAATCGTTAATCCAAAAAAACAAGAAAACCTTAGAAAGTAAAGAATTTATTAGTGTTAATTATAAAATAAATATTGCTTATAAGAGAATTGAAGAGCCTTTGGAATTAGAGCTTTTACTCTATTATTTAGTTTTTCCTTTTGGAATTATCAATGGTTTTCTAGACACACGTGATGAAAATTTTTTACGTTTTAAAAAATTTGGATATCTAAAAAAAATCAAACAATATTATCTACTTTCTCTAATGGGTAGTGCTTTATATATTATCGTAGCTATACTACTAATTACACTATTCTAAGCTATATTTTTTTATTGTCTTTTAGATCATAAAAAAACGTTCTACACTTTATTCTTAGAAAAATCTGGTTGAAATTAAAGATGTAAACCCTTCATAAGAATAATATTATTAAGCACTAGCTTGATAAAAAAATTAGCTACTTATAATTTATTCGTTCTTACTTTTTATCAATTCTATCCTGTTACTTCTTCTTTTAAATATAATTCACAAAACTACACTTTAGTGTAAGTTGTTGGTAATAAGATCATTATATCTTAGCTATGGAAAGATATAACAACTTAAATTTTAATCTAAAAACTTAATTATATATGGCATAGAATTTAAATAAACATTTACCTAACAAGACAGAGTCCTCCATGGTATGGAAGTTTAGGGTTTTCATATTTCCCTAGGTAGACTATCCATTAAAAAAAACTACAAGTCAAAAATATCAATCATCATAAATTTAAATTAAACTTAATATGAAAACTCAAAAAAATATTTTTAAAACGTTATTATTTTTTGCTATTTCAGCAACTTTAATACTTAGCTCTTGTTCTAAAGAAGATGAACAAGAATTAAACAACACAGACAATCAAACTACTTTCTCTAAAGAAATTACACTTCAAGACGAATCTGGAGAAAACTCTATCGTAATGCGAGTATCCTCAGATGATCCTTCTTTAGTAGAAAATTATTCTAAAGATAATTTTAAGATTACAGCAGTTCCATTTGGTAAAACAACTGCAGAAGTTTTAAATACTATTTATGACACTAGTGATGAAGCTTCTAATGAAGATCTTGAAAACGATGCTGATGTATCTGCTGTAAATGCTCCTGAAGTTAATTTTGAGACGATTTCAAAAAATTTAAAAGATGGAATTAAAAATGTTGCCATAACTTTCTCACATCCCGAAAGTAACGATGATAGAGCTTCTTGGAAAATTTATACACATACCAGTGATATAAATATAGATCATGTTGCTTTTATTACTAGACATAGTGTTACAAGAAGAGTTTATGTTGGTTTAGAATACAAAGCTACTTCAGCTAGCAGTTGGTCTTCTATAATTTCTGCATGGGATAAATTAAAGAATAAAGAAGTAATTAATGAATACAAAAGCACTTGCTATCAATTTAAAATGAGAGTGAAAACGAAGAAAAGTAGTGCATATACCTACAGTTTCGAAGAATAGAGAAACTGCTTTTATAATAAAGCCAGTCTTTTGTTAGAGAGACTGGTCTTTTTTTTAGAATGCAATGACTTAATAAGCACCGTAATACTATGTAAAAATGAAACAACTAATACACGTTACTTTTATTCTGATTCTCCTTCAATATACTTCTATTAAAGCACAAAGCAATCTTAACCTAATTGATTATCACGAAGCTGTAAAAGTGATTTCATCTCATGAATATGAAAATTCAGAGGTTACTGTTATCGCTATAATTGATGGTGGTGTAAATACCGAACATAATGACTTAAAAAAACATTTTTGGATTAATAAAAATGAGATCCCAAATAATAATATTGATGACGATCTTAATGGTTTTGTTGATGACATTAATGGTTGGAATTTTAGAGACAATACTAATGATATCAGTAACTATGGTATTGGAAGTTGGCACGGAACTCCAATTAACGGAATCATTGGTACAAACAACATAAACAGTCTTAAAACCAATACACTCTCTACTAATACACAGTTAATGAATCTTATAAAAGGTAATTCTGTAACTTCTATTATAGCATCATTAGATTATGCTTATAAAATGCGAAAACTGTATAACAATTCTGGTGGAAAAAAAGGTGCTTTTATTGTTGCTGTAAATTGTTCTTGGGGCAAAGATTTACTTTGGGCATCCGACTATCCAGACTGGTGTGCCATGTATGACAAATTAGGAAGTGTTGGTATTTTAAGTATTCATTCAGTACCTAATAATAATGTTAATGTTGATGTCTTAGGAGACATGCCAACAACATGTTCTAGCAATTACTTAATTACGGTTACGAATTCCAACCTAAATGATGAAAAAATTTATGATGCTGGCTTTGGTCGTATATCTGTAGATTTAGCTGCACCAGGAAATAGTAGTTATACAACTTTAAATACTGGAGAATATGGTTATTTTGAAGGAACTTCAGCTGCGGCTCCTTATGTAACTGGTACAATTGGACTACTATATCTATTACCATCTGATAGTTTTCATACGAATGTGAAGAAGTCTCCTGCTGAAACAGCTTCTTTAATAAAATCGGTCATCTTAAGTGGTACTGATCCTATTTTAGATTTCACTAACTTAACTGTTACCGAAGGACGATTAAATGCCTTTAATAGTATAAAACTACTTTGCGATAGTTTAAATGAAGAACATTTATATAAGACTATCTTTGAACCGTTCCGAATTATAAGTACGTATCCTAATCCTGCTAAAGACATTATTAATCTACAAATTGAATCAAGTACAGATACTGAAGCTGATATGCATATAATCGGTATTGATGGTAAAATACTCTTAGCTCAAAATCCTAAAATACAACAAGGCATCAATACAATTACTATTAACCTTACTGGAGTTTTAAGAGGTTTGTATATTCTTCGTTTAACATCAAATGAGATTACTCAAACTATAAAGCTAGTCATTAGATAAGTTTCTGCTTGAATTTCATTACAGAGTGCTTAGTTGATGATGTTAATGTGAGTTTTATATGCAATACTCATATCTTTTCATGATAAATTACAGAAGTAAATACAGATATATTATTGCTTTTAAACACACTATTCTTAAATAATACACCTTACTTTCTTAAGTGTTAGTTATATTCAAAATCATGAATCTTTACTGTAATAAAGCAAGTCTTTTAAACTCATAAATACATTGAATATAGTTCGTTTTAAATACTATTCTTGAAAATAAAAATCCTCTATCTCAATTCTCAACGATTTCATGATTCCGAAAAATATATGACATGTTTTTATTTCAGTTTCTCTCTGTGTAGCACTGTTTATGATGATACTAAAAATCTCATTCAGATTTAGGGGTATATCGGGCGTCTTTGGAAAATAAAAATCTTCTTTTGTTTGTTCTAGCCAATCATCTAGAACTTCAATATTCATTGTCTTTTCGTTCTCGTCTAACAACGTAATAGACTTTATAATGAACAAACTTTTTAGTGTATTTACTAATACTTGATGTATATTTTCTTTTCTAAAACCATTTAATATGCCTAATAAAAATTCAAGCTTGTCCTTTAAGGTGACTTTTTGGTATTTCTTAGATACAGAAATGAAAAAATCGGTACAAATACTTAGTTGCTCTTTTTCTAGAAAAGGAATAATATTGTTTACATAACTTAGTTTAAAATTATTCTTTAAAATGTCATTCTCTGATAGAAACACAACTCTTTCTTCCTTAACAAGATTGTCATATCCATAATAATAATCTTCTATCTTTTCGTTTGAAATAGCCTTTTGTATTTCTTCATTATCAGTTACCCCAAAGAAGTCATATTCCAATACTGGAGAGATTTCTTGTGTTGTCTTCAAGAGGTCATTTTTATCGAGTATACAGGTTTTATTTTTCCTGTTTTTTAGGTATTCAAACTGTTTCTCTATAACCTTTCCACGATAGGAGCCACTGGTATGAATTGGGTAAGCCAAATAAGACATATAATTAAAAACATGCTCTGCAAGTCTTAAACTAGCAAAATTTATTTCTTCAAGTGTATTCTTTCTTAGGTCATTTTTATTTGCCGCTATATTGTGCAACAAAATAGATGAAATTTCATAATTCGGTATAAATGAAGCTGTAAAAGAGTTGTAAAGGTAGTTTATTATATCAGCAAACTTAACTCCAAGTTCACCTGTATCTTTGATTATTGTATATTTTCTCATAGAAGAGAAAAACTTTCCAAAAAAAGCAGATCCACTTAATGCTCCAAGAATTATGGTTCCCATATCTTTATGATTTACAAAGGATATATCATAAGATATGCCTTGGAACTTTTCGCTCATCGAAAAATGTTTACTCTGATTGAGTATGATAAAGTCAATATCAGAGTCTTTTGATATTTTCTTTTTTGATGAAACATCATAATTACTACCTACAATTAATATTGAATCTATTTGTATTTCACTATCAGCTAAGTGAATTAAGTTATGTAACTGATTTAAAATATTTTCGTAATTAACATCTATGTACTCCATTTATAATACCTATTTAATGAATATTAGACAGATATAAACAATACCTGTCTAATATTCGTTTAGATTTTAACTATCTCTACAATCCCAGTATTCGTTTCCGTTTCTTACGAAATCAACATAACAGGTTCCTTTTCCAGTTTTCCATTTACCGCCAGGGCCACCTTGTCCACCGCCACAATATTTTTTACACTCACTGTATGAGTCATAATTTCCTCCAACAATAAGCTTCTGCTCATCGGCACCTAACACTCGCGAACTATTGGCTTTAGACAATAATTCTTGCTGTAATAATTTTAAATTCTTCATAAGTTTTTAAAGATTTATTTAGTATAAGTCTACTCTATTTTAGGCTTTTCGACTTCCACCTACTTGCTGCGCAACAAATATTTTCGATGTTTTTTATTAATTTTATCCTGTAATAAAAGTGTATGAAGAATTTCATCTAATAGCAATTCTTTTTTCCTTTCTAAGATAACGTTTTTGCGTCAAGTTTAGCGTGGTTAATTGCATGTTTTTAACTCTTTGGAAGATTTTTTTACCAGCTTATCTAGATGCATATTTTACATCTTGATGCGTACAGAGATTTAACGGCTAGTGATTAGTGGAATTATTTGATTATAGAAAATTCTAAAGCTTCTCTAATTCACAGTTATTATCCTCGAAATTAGACACATAAACATGCTTAAAACTCTATAACCCATTTTCTATGAGTTTTTAATAAAGCCATTTGTATTAGTTTTTTTAAACACAATCAAATCTTTGTTTGTTATTCCGTAATCCTTTATTAATAGAATTGATAGAATTACAATTTTAACAGTTCGTAGTACTTTTTTAAGCGTTAACTTTAACGCATCAAGATGACAGAGCTATTATCGTTAAAATGATTGATAATATACTTACCTCTAAAAGGTTAAAAGATTTCTTTCATAAAAAAACAAATTCACTTTAAAGCATAAAAAAACACCTCGTAAAAAGTGGTCTTATATATAATTATTTATTATTCTGCTTACTCATAATCGGTACAAAAAACGTTCTTACACTAGTAAATCTGATTCATCGAGATCGAGATAGATAATGATACCTAAATTAACTACATTATTTTTCCTGTTGCTTTCTATTTTCTCATGTAGATATTTACTAAATAAATTATACAACAATATAAAAACCAAGGTAATTATTAGGTTAATCAAAAGCTTTTTAAAAGTTAATTTACCCTTCTTATAACTCTCTTTATGTCTTTTCTTAGTTTCAAAATATTGATTATTTAGTTTTTTATTCATTGCTTTTCTCCTTTTTTTCTCTTCTGTTTCTTTCTTTAAATTTTGCAATTTACTACACTATCTCGTCCGAAAGGATTCGGGCGCGAGCTGAGGGAATTAGTGGAAAATAAAGATAAGAATACTATCAAACAACTTATTGATAATTTTGTTACTAAACGTAAATTAAGAACTTTAGCTAAATAAAAAACCACCTTGTAAAAGGTGGCTTTACATATAATTATTTATTGTTCTGACTTACCATAACCGTCACTCGTGAGTATACGATCGCCAGCAGTTACTTTGACATTCTAGCTCCATCATGCCGCGAGCTCAGAAACAATCTTTGAAACTAATTCTGATTATCATTGACAACTCCTATTAAGCTACCAAGTATTTGCGAAAAATCTTCATTTATGTATAAAATATACCCAGAGTTTTTGATTTTTAAACTTAACAGTCTGACGTGAGAATTACTTTGTGAAGCTAATTCTAAGTCAGCAATTAACTTTTTGAACTGTTTAATTAAAACTATATTTTCTTTATACTCTGCTAGATTTTTCCTCGTTTTATAAATAGATATGACCTCCATTATATCTAAAGATCGTGAGTTCGTTTTAATATCTTTTACTTCTTCTAAAGATAATTCAAAAGAACATTTTTAATAAACTTTGTGTTTTTTCTAAATTATCATTCATTTTCTTATTTTAATTACCTAGGTAAGTTGTCTTGTACCAGCTCCTGTAACTACACCACGAACTATCCATTCAGCTTCCCCCATCATTTGAGCTTGCCAAGATGTATTCCATATGACTCTTACTTTTTTAAATTTTTCACTTAAAACACCACTATTACCTTTACCTGTAGGTCCAGCTGAGAAAACTTTTGCTGTTCTTTTATCTGATGACCATGATGTCCGCACCAGTTTACTATATCAACGGACATAGCAATTTTTCCATGTCCTAATTTACTATATTAAACTATACTAATCTCTTATTCATCACTTCTAAGAAATTTTTAATTCTCATAATATATCAATGAACTTGAAAAATCAGTAGCTAGAATTTTTACTTACTACTGACTTTTAAATATTTATAATCGTATTTTTTAATATGATGTCGAGTAGACAAGGGGAATTTCACCCCAAGCCTCTCACAGAACCGTACGTGACA
>JAHDDQ010000153.1:0-7001 GCA_020629275.1 Tenacibaculum sp.
AACCTATATTGCCCTTGGTAATATGATGACTGCAGCAGCTTTATCAGGAATTGATAGTTGTCCTATAGAAGGATTTCACCAAGAAAAAGCTGAAGCACTATTACAGGAAAAGTTTGGGGTTGATACTACAAAATATGGATTATCATTTATGGTTGCTTTCGGTTATAGAAAAGAAGAACCTGCACATCCAAAGACAAGAAGAAAAATTGAAGATATAGTTACTTGGAAAAAGTAATGTGATTCTTTCACATATTTTTTAAAAATAGATTTATTAAAAAGAGACTGCTTTAAACAGCCTCTTTTTTAATTTTAAATAGTATATAATTTTAATAAATGAATTTTGATTAAATTCCTAAAATCTTTTTAATCTTACTTCCAAAACTATCTGCTTTATCGGTAGGTTTTTCATCTTCTTCAAATAAAATTCCTTTTACATTAAGATGGTGTCCCATTTGTTTTTTTCCCTGGTCTTGTTCAAAACCGATAACTTGTTTTCTATATTTACATAGCTGACAATTCATGTTTGCAATTCCATTTTTAGCTTCATGTAAACGTTCATCAAAGGCTTTCAAAATTAATTCATCAGCACCAAACGGATCGGTATATACATATTCATTTTTAGATTGTGAATCCATTTCAGAAACATGTTTGTATACACGCTCTAATAGAACTCCTGTAAAGAAGAAAAAAGGAATAACAATAGTTCGTTTAAAACCCAATTTTTCAACTAATTGAAGCCCTTCATCTATTTTAGGGTAAGCGGTTCCACTATATACAGTTGTAGCAAAACCAAATCCCATTCCGTTCCAAAGCATACTTGTTAATTTAGCGACATCGCTGTTCGCATCAGGGTCCGTAGTTCCTCTACCAACAACAACTAAACAGGTTTCTTTTCTATCAATCTTAGGTAATTGTTTTTCTGTTTCTTCGATACGTTTTAGTGATAAATCCAATAAAAAAGAACTCACACCAATGTGTTTCCCCATGGAGATGGTTAAATCGTCATGGTATGTTTGTAGCGTATTTAATTCGTAAGGAATATCATTTTTTGCATGAGAGCCTGCGAATAAAATAACAGGTAATGCATAAATTTTACGAACACCATTTAAATACATACGTTCAACAGCAGCTTCATAAGTAGGATGATTAAACTCTAAAAATCCATAATCTACTTCATAAGTATTTTGATAACGTTCTTTAAGAATACTAACTAATCGCTTAAACGACTTTACACCAGCTTCTCTTCGAGTACCATGTCCGCATAGTAAAATTCCTTCCTTCATTGTTTCTTCTTTTTTTACTTATTAAATAGGTGTTGCACCGATAATAAATACCACTGGCATTTGTAAATCGGCATCGATTACTTTTTTTTCTATATCTCCTAGATTCCCAGTAACTATTGCTTGTTGTTCTCTTGAAACATTAGATATAGCATTTACTGGTATCGTAGTATCTTCACATACTTCTACGAGTTTGGGAACTATTTTATGTAAACTTTTAAGTCCCATATAAATAGAAATAGTATTTCCAGCTTTTAACATGTGTGCAATTCCATTGAGTTGTTCAAAAGAATAATCAGCAGTATGTGCTGTACATATTAACATTGCATTTGAATGATTCCGTTCTGTAATAGGAATATTACAAATATTGGCAGCTGCTATTGCCGCGGAAATTCCTGGAACAACTATAAATTCTGCTTTTTTTGCAGTTAGAAAGCGAGCTTCCTCAGCTGCTCTTCCATATATGTAAGGATCACCAGATTTTAAACGAACTACTTTTTTATGTTGACTATAATTTTCGTATAACAATTCATTAATACGTAATTGCCTATCTTTTTGATTATTAGTGTCTCCAAATTTTCGCCCTACATAAATTTTTTCTGCCAAAGTATTGAGAGATAAAATACTCTGAGATACCAAATTATCATGCAAAATTACATCAGCATCAATAATGAGCTTATGTGCTTTTACAGTTAATAATTCAGGATCACCGGGGCCTGCACCAATAATGGCAATAGGATGATACATACTGTTTATATTAGTTTTAACGGATCTGGATACTTATACGAATATCTAAGTAATTCTTTACTTTTTTTATTACTTATAATTTTAAATATAGTTTGACCTTCATCTTTTACAAAAGTAGGTGGAGTTAACCCTATATTTTCAGCAGCTAAGGTATAAAAAACACTTCTAAGCGGATGTTCATCTGAACAGCCATTTATGATTTCTCCCCAGCAGTTTTGCTCGGTTATTACTGTAATTAACCCAATACAATCATCTCTGTGAATTACATTAATAGGAGCATTGCCATTTTTTAAATTTGTTTTTGTTGCTAAGAAACGTCCAGGCATTCTTTCGTAACCAATTAGTCCAGATAACCTTAAAATGGTTAGTCTTTCCCTTAATTTTGTTTTTAGAACATTTTCTGCATTTAATACAGCTTTTCCAGAAGCTTTTTCTGGTATTGTATTTAAACTTTCATCAACAATTGTATTTGTGTTTTGATATACTGAGGTAGAACTAATAAATATTACTTTTTGAGTATCGTTAATATGATTCAAAAGTTGTTCTACTTGTTGTGGATATACCGTCTCAATATCTTCAATTTTCCGTTTCGGCGGAAAATTGATAATAATTATACCACTGTCACTTATAAAATCACGAAGTATAGTATTACTTTCTTCAGCACCTAATTTAAAACAATACGGAGTAAAACTCTCATCTGCTAAAGATTTTATTTTTTCTTTAGAAGTTGTTGAACTTTTAATAATATATCCTTTCGATTGTAAGTGTTGGGCTAGCGGTAAACCTAACCAGCCCGAACCTACAATACTTATTTGTTTATGCTTCATTTAATATTCTTGGATTTAAAATATCCATTCCTAAATAGATTTCTATAATATAGTTCCAAATATCGGTATTTTCTTTCCCAATATAAAGTGTGATCAAATGTTTACCTTTTCTGTTTTTTAAACGAATGGCTCCAGAATATTTTTCATTTTCAGTAACCCAAATAACTTCCGAAACACCAACCTTTCTATTCAGTATAGAAGTATCAATTTCTTGTTCCATGGCTTTTGTAATAGGACCAATAGCTAGTTGAAAATTAATTTCTTCTCCCGAAATAACCATATCAAAATCATCTACATAATTTACATTATGTTTATTGGAAATCGTATAATATTCATCATTCAACGATACATAAATACCGCTTTCAAAACTAAATAGTTTTTTGAAAATGGCATAAATATATTGGTCCGAAGCAGAAGCTCTGGCTGATAAAATCTCTCCGAACTCCGAATCATTTTTTGGTTTAAAACTCGTAGGCTTTAATATTTTTTCATTTTCGGTATTTAATTTAGAGTCTCCATCTTTAAACAATAAATAATCTTCTATAGGTTCTTGAGTTTCTGTATGAGATTTTACAATTTCAATTGCCTTTTTTGGAGTTAAATTTTTATACCAATAATTACCAGGTTGTACAATCCAAGTAGGAGCATCTTCACATCTTCCATTACACCGTGTACGAATTGTATGCGTGGTGTCCCACAAGTTGTTGTTACGTAAATGTGCTCTTGCTTCTCTTACGGCAAGTTCACTTTTTGCTTTTTTACACGATCCACCATCACAAAATTGAAAAGTGGTGGTTACTTTAGATACGTCTTTTCCCATGGTTTAAAAGAAATATGTGAAACTTAATTTTGCTAGGAAAGGAGTACCAGGTGTAAAATGAATATCATCAACAGGCTGTGTTTCTCCTTGTAGTTGGGAAGCGTCGTAAAAAACGGCCTCTCTCCATTCATTATCAAACAAGTTTTCTATTGATAAACCAATTTGATATGTAGAAGTTGTATAATTAACAACTAGATCGGTAATAAAGTAATTTTGAGCAATAACAGATTCATCTTCAATAAGAGGTCGTTCTCCTAAATATCGATAACGTAATGAGCCTTTAATTCCATTCTGTAAACGAAGTGTTGCTCCACCAGTAGATGTAAATCTTGGCGCACTAGGAATTTTATTTTCTGTTTTTGGAGCATCTAATAAAGTTCCAAAACTATAATTTAAATCGGTGTCTAGCCAAAAGTAAGGTAACGGCTGGTATCTTAAAGAAGCCTCACTACCTATTCGTTCAGATCGACCTTTATTTTCAAATTCAAAACCGTCCGAGCTAAAAACAAATTCGGCATCACTTTGTAAATAGAAAGCAGCAAGATTACCAACAAACTTTTTCCCTATTTTAAATTCCGTTCCTACATCATAACCAATAGCTCTTGGTAACGGGTTTACAGTGCTGTTTTTTACTGCTGCATTCGCATAGTTTGAATGAAACCCTGAACTAGCTTTGGCGTATAATTGTAAGTTTTCTGTAGCATCATAAAAAACACTAAACTTAGGACTCAATCTAAAAGAGGTAACATTTCCTGTTGTTGGTTCAGGTACTATTTCTGTTGAATTAAAATTAAAAAAATCTCCTCTTACACCAGCTAACGCTGTCAATTTATCCGTTAACTGAATTCTTTCTTTTAAAAATAAAGCATAGTTTGTTTCTTTAATTTCAAACTTATTAACAACTTCTCGAAGTGTTCTTCCTATGTTATTATTTAATCCAATGAAGTTATGGTTGTAAGCAATAGACCAACCTAAAGTTGTCGTGCTTTTTGGAAGCTGAAACAAATTCCTAAAAGAAATATCTCCTTGATATCCATAAATATTACGATTTTCATCTTGGTGAATCATATCTCCATTCACAGGATCATTTTGGAAGAAAGAGAAATTAGAAAATAAATTATATTTGTTAGAAACATAGTACAACTGATTCGTTAGTTGTATATCATTTGATAATTGAGAATACAATTGAGCATTCACATGAATTCTTTTTGTATCACCACCTTCTTGATCGTCAATTGCTCCAAATCGATCAATTAATCCACTTTGAACAGCTCGCAAAGGAATTTGACCAGAAGCGTTCCAATCACTATGAAATGTAGAAATAGAAGTTTTTAACTGATGATTTTCAGATAAATCAACAGCATATTTAGTAAATGTATTTAAGCGTCTGAGGTTTTGTGCACTTTCAAAGAAACTTTTATTGTATGTTCCTTCTATGGCAATGTAGGCACTCTCGTTGTTTTTTGTTAGAAAGTTTCCTTCATTAATAAGTGAAATCATTGCTAATGCTCTAGCATAATCGTACTGACCGTATTCTAATTTAACAAAATTACGATTCAGTCTGTCTTTTGTACTAAATTTTGCAGCTCCAGAAACAGCAAAATTACCTAAAGAAACTTCATGTGGACCTTTATAATAGTCGGCACGTTGAACAGTTTCAGGGATTAAGAAATGTAAATCAGCATATCCTTGTCCGTGTGCATGAGAACTCAGGTTAACACTAATATCATCAACTAAAACAGCAAAGTCAGTTCCATGATCATTATCAAAGCCACGTAAAAAAATTTGTTCTGCTTTTCCACCACCAGCGTGTTGAGCAATAAATAAACCAGGAACAGCCCTCAAATATTCATGGGCGCTACTAATAGGTCTTAATTGTAATGAAATGTTAGAAACTTTTTGAACACCAAGTAATTTTTCGTTTTTAGCATCAATAACAACTTCGGAAAGTTGAGTTGCCTTTCTTTCAAGAAAGATCTGTAGATTATTAGCTTCCTTCTTTAAAATGATAGTCTTAGAAGCGTATCCTTCCAAAGAGAAAACAAGTTCCAAAGGAAATTTATTTGCTGTAATAGCAAATGTACCTTGTTTGCTTGAAGTTGTAGATGTAGTTGTTGTTTTTACAAACACTTCTGGAATAGCTAACTGTGTTTCGATATCAGTTATTGTTCCTTTTACTGTTTTGTTTTGTGCGAATATGGATAGTGGAAAACACGTAATCCATAGACTGCATAAAATCAATTTTTTGTGCATTTAAAAGTGAAATTAAGCAGGCAAGGAAAGAAAATATGATGAAAACAAACATAATTTTCTAACTCTTTACCCGAGAGTTAATACTATAAATTATTATCATAGTGGCAGGTCTCCTGACTTAACTTAACATTCATTTACCTTCCCATAGCGATTAAACTACAGTGGTTTGTTAATGAGGTTTCTTTATAAGTTTTACAGTTGCGGGAACAGTTTTGGATTTACACCAAATTCCCTTTTAATTTTTACACGAGTGCAAAAAACCATTAGATAGCACGAAGATACTTCATTTTATGAATATAAATAACTAAGAACTTACTGGTTTTTAAAATTGATGAAATTTTATTAACAGTAGGTAAGAAAATAGTGGGTATGAGCAATATTGTATTGCTGAGGAAATACAAGTGAATTAGTAATTGTTATAAACACTAAAACTTATACAGTACAGATGTGTTAACTAACGTAATAATATTTTAGCTTTTTATTTTAGTGGTTATAAATTTTTATACACTAGAGTAGGAAAAGTATATTTTTTTAGTCAAAAAAGATGTTGGAACAGCTCTTTAAAAGTCAGTTTTAGATTCTTTATTTACAATGTCAATGATAAGTTGTTTTCGTTCTAACAATGTTGAATTAGGTAAAAAATGAATAGAGAATCCTAAACCTATATAAGTTTGTAAAAGTAACGTATGCAATTTTTCAGTTTGTCCGAAAGATTGCAGCCTTTGAGGATCTTTAACATAAATCTCTTTCCAAGGAGAGAGTATAAAAACAGTAGTATTGTAATATTGTTTGTAATTAAAATTTAAGAAGTGATTACCAATCATTTGATTTTGTAGCTTTAAATAAGCGATGTTATCTGGCAAACCTCTATCGACAAAAGTTATCTTAGGAGTAGGGATTTCCAGTTCTTCTATAGTTTTTTCGTAAACTAAATCTGTAAAACCAACAACATCTTCCCAAGGAGTCTTATTACCATTTGTTAGTTGTTCGGAAATTATAATTCTTCGAGAAACTTCTTCGAAACAATAGAATTTGTTGTTGCGTAAAGCATCAATTAATGTTGTTTTTCATGTT
>JAHDDQ010000153.1:7011-9263 GCA_020629275.1 Tenacibaculum sp.
AATAATATAACTCTTCATTTATAAAATAAAGTAAATAAAAATAGAAATGAAAAACACAAAGATAATAGTAACGCTATGATTGATCGTAGCTACTTTTTTAAATTCATTTTCTTTAATAATTCTTTCATTAGTACCAATAAATGGCTTTTCTACTAAAGTTCCATGATAATAGTTTGGTCCGCCAAACCTACAATTTAGTATAATTGCTAATGCGGCTTCAGGATAACCAGCATTAGGGCTTGAGTGATTTTTTCCTTGTTGCCAAACGTGTGTTAATTTACTTAAGTTAAATGTAACTAAAAGCATTAATATGGCTGTTAAACGGGCAGGAATATAGTTGAAGACATCATCCAGTTTTGCAGCGAATTTCCCAAAATTTATATATCGTTTGTTCTTATAACCAATCATAGAATCTAAAGTATTAACCATTTTATATAGCATAGCGCCTGGTATACCTAATACGGCATAGTAAAAAAGAGGAGCAATAACTCCATCACTTAAGTTCTCTGAAAGTGTTTCAAAAACAGCTTTAATAATTTCTTGCTTATTAAGTTTAGAAGTATCTCTTCCAACGATCCAAGATAAACGACTTCTTCCTTCTTGAATACTTTTTTGAAGTGCTGTAAAAACGGCTTTACCTTCTTCGATTAAGCTTTTATTGGCTAATGCATAAAATAAGAAGATAGTATCAAAAGTAATTTTTAAATA
Source organism: Tenacibaculum sp. (assembly GCA_020629275.1). GTDB lineage: Bacteria > Bacteroidota > Bacteroidia > Flavobacteriales > Flavobacteriaceae > Polaribacter. Next base: position 7,720 of record JAHDDQ010000153.1, read on the forward strand.
AGGGGTAGATTTAAGCAAATAATCAGTAAAATGGAAAAATAAATAAGTTCCTGAGGTTAATAATAAGGTTAGAATAGCTCCTTTTAGCAAGCTATTTTTGTTTTTATTGAACAGTTTTTCACCAAGCGTAATTAGATTACCAAAAAGGCGAATAGGATGTGGCAGCCATCTAGGATCTCCTAAAGTTAAATCAAGAATATAGCCTAATATTAATGGTGAAATTAGAATCAAAAAGTCCATTGTTGTAAAGCATTTAGAAGGAGTTGATTTTTTTCTGAAGTTTGGGTTGCCACTCTTATGTAATGTTCATCCAAATTATTAAAATTAGCGGCGTTTCTAACTAATAATTGATGTTGATTAACAAGGTGTAATTTTAACTCTTTAGCAACAGGTTTATCTAAACGAATTAAAAAGTAAGTTGTATTCGTAGGTAGAACAGAAAAACCATTCAAATTATTGATGCTTTTTTTTAGGTTTGATGTTAATGTAAAATATGTTTTAAAATCTGGGTACAAACTTTTGTAATTATTAAAGATAAAGTTTGCTGCATATAAAGCCAGGCTATTTACATTCCATGGCATTTTATGATTTCCTATTTTCTTAATTAGCTTAGGGTTACTAATTACATACCCTAAGCGTAAACCAGGGATACAAAATAACTTAGTAACTGATTTAATTACGATAATGTTTTTATATTTTTTAAGTAAAGAAATACAAGAAATAGAGGAACTACTAAATTCAATGTAAGCTTCATCAATAATAAAAATAGTTTCTGGAAATTTTAAGATTAACTGTTCAATTTCTTCAGGAGTTGTTTCTGTTCCATCGGGGTTATTAGGATTGCATATAAAAGCAATCTTAGTCGTAAATATATGACCAAGTATTGCTTTTCTATCAATGTATTCAATAGTGAGCTTGTTAACCCTTGAAGCCAATTCATATTCAGAGAATGTAGGATTACAAATAGTTACGGATGTACCATGAAATGTATTTGTTATTAGATAGAAAGCTTCGGTAGCACCATTCGTAATTAATATAGAATTTGGTTCCGTTTTATGATGTTTTTCAATTATTTTGGTACTTTCTTCGGCATTAGGAGCAGGGTAATTCTCAATACCCTCAACTTTTTTTGCAAGGTAATTTTTTAAACTTTTTGGGGCACCCTTATACCACACATTTGAACTAAAATTAGCTTTAAATTCTGTAGTATGATATTTATGCAAATCATCCCCGTGTCCATAATCAACTCCCATAATTATTCAGAAATATTAGCTTTCATATTTGTTAATATTGCATCAATATTAATATGTTTTTCTAAATGATCGGCTAGTTTATTATAGTTTTCTTCTTTGTAAGCTATGTAATCAAAACTTTTGGTACTTTTTGAAATATTGAAATTTGACAATAAGTCATTTATTATTAAAGTATTATCAAAGATACCATGGATATATGTACCCCAACAGTTGTTTTCAATATAACCTTCAGGTGAATTTTGAATTGAGTTAAGCGGTTTTTCTCTTTCAAAAGAAGTAATACCCATATGA
>JAHDDQ010000154.1 GCA_020629275.1 Tenacibaculum sp.
TTTCATCTGCATCCAAAATTTTCTGTTCTTGTTGTAATTCGTCTTTTTCTTCAAATTGGTTGTCATCTCCTAATAGTTGGAATATACCACCTCTTTTCAAAAAAATACGTTTACCTGTTTTTATATCTACCAAATGACCTTTGGTATATTTTACTTGATAGTTTTTCATGGTGTAGTAGTTTTAACATTTTCCCTTAATGATTTGATGGTGTTTTCTTTTTCTTCTAGCTTACTTTCCAAATGTTTAATTTGATTCTTAAGGGTTGAAATCTTGACTGTTTTCTTTATCGAGCCAATTTTAGATTTCAATTCTTTGATGGCTTTGATGGTATCTTCTAACTCTTTTTTGTATTCAGGTTTTTCGATATCATAGTGACTGAAAGGATTCATTACGACCCCTCTGTGTACTCGGATTTTATCAACAAGGTGTTCGTTTATATTTGTTTGCTGAACAATGCTATCCCAGATTTTTTCTGATTTAACATCTTTATTTTTTGATTTATACTCTAAGAGCAAGTGCTGTTTCTCACAAATCTCTTTGATAAGTTTTTCAAACATCGTTCGAATATATACCGCAGCTGCTTTATAATCTTTTTGGTCAAGATAATATTGAGCTTTTTCGATATAATCTACTTGTTGTTTGAGTATGGGGATTTCAACTCCATTATCTTGAAGACGTTTAGAATATACTTCCATATATTTCCATTTAGAAGCACCAAAGAAATTTTGAACTAACTCATACCATATCTTATCATAGGTTGTCATGAATATTTGATAATCTTCTTCAAAATGGTCTTTGATTATATTGAGCAAGGGTAAGCGATTGCTCATATCCAAGCCTATAAGTAAATCGTCGAGAACTAGTACTTTCAATGCTCCTTCTGCTGGATTTGATTTAATAGTTGCAAGATATAAACTGATGGCTAATGCTGATAATCGAGCTTCATTTAAAAAGTGTTGGTGTTTTGGTAGATGATTTTCATGAAAGTTTACAGTAAGGCAAATATTTTTATCTTTTAAATCCCTGCGCCCATGATACGTAACGCCACTAAAATCTAGTTTAATAGAAATGTTATATCCAAAATAATTCAAAAAGATATTGGTATCTTGAATTATTGCATCTAGTTTTTCTTTGATTCCATTATTGAAATATTCTAAATATTCTTCTGTTTCGCTTCTAACATGAACACCTTGTTTTAATTTGAATGTATTATACACTATATTCTCCCATAGAGCTCCAAGTGTCCAACTATGAAATCTCGTCTCTTGGTCAACGAAAATATTTTGTACAAATAGGTCAAATAAATTGACATCTTCTTCGTCAATTAAATGCGTTTTGAGCAAACTTTTGTAATCAAAAAAGCCTTTGACCTTATTCGCTGTAGCAATGAGAATAGCTTCTGCTCCTTCTATTTTATTATTAGAAACGGTAAGTTCTACTTCTGTTTTACTGGAAGAATTACTGTTTTCTTTGATGCTTAATTTGATAGCGGCTGTTCCCTTTTGTGAAGATGGAATGAAAATATTCTCCAATGCAGTCATTGGAACAGAGTCTTTGGCTGCTTCAAAGAATGTTTTTAACGCTGTAAAAAAAGAACTTTTACCACTACCATTTTCGCCAAATAGCATGAGGTTTTTTCCGTCTTTGTCTAACGGAAAATGATGTTCTCCATAAAAAGCTCGAAAGTTTTTTATGGTAATGTCTGTAATTCGCATGTTGGGTCGTTTTTATGTCCCTTCGATAATGGCTATCTCGGGGATGGTGTTCATGAAATATAAATTGTTTCTGACTGGATGCTTTTTATCATCAAGGCGTGTAAATACTTCTTCAATGATAGCATTCTTTTTTGCATCACTTATCCCTTCTGTGAATGCAGGTAGTTTTCCCAAATGCGGTATAATAGTACGTTTGTATTTTTGTAATAGGTCGGGGAAGTATAGTTCATAGACAATACCATCTATGATACGTTCAAAATAGGTGGCTTTGAGTTTAGCTTCAAAATTATCAGCATCTTGTTTTTTGAGGTGGAGGATGTAATCGACAAATGTTGCAAAAAGATTTTCTTCTTCGTCATTAGGATAATACACATGCAAAGGTTCTAAAGCTTGTACACTAATGATATTATCGCCTGTTCCCGTTTTGGGTGAGGTTTTTCCAAGTTGATATAATCCTAACTTACTATTTAAAAACGCTGTTAGATACTTTATTTTCTCACCTGTTGCTATACAAGTACTATCTAGGCAATATATTTCTTCATCAGAATAGGCAAATCGCATAATAGAACCAATCCTCTTCCAAATTATTTTCTCTTTTTTAAATTCTTCTATGTAAGCACAATTTCTTAAATTAGACCAGTGTTTTCCTTGGTCAGTCCGAGGAACTAATCTTGTTTTATGTTTTAATAAATATTTATAAATTAAAGGATAATCGTTTTCAACAATTACTCTATCAAGTCGAACCTTACTTTTACTTTCTTCTTCAACCCTAAATGCTTTTTTAACAATAATCTTATCATCCAAAATAACATTCATTATAAAAATATCATTCTCTTGTTTTATATCTTTAGATGCCAACTTAAAACTCAAACCATTGTGTGAGTTAATAATCCAGCTCTGATTTTCCATAAAGCTAAACCTTTGTACATCTCTACCTCTAACAACTGGTCTAACAATTTTTTTATTCTTTAGATCTTCATGTAATAACTCATTATAAACATTAATATCATCAATAATAAAAGCTTCATTAAATCCAGTTAAAATACCTCTATAAATATCTAAATCCCAATCTTTAAGAAGTTTTCCTTTATGGGTTATTCTGTCATCAATAAAGCTTTCAACTTTTGATAAAATACGCCATTTCTCATCATTAACAATTTTAATAGATACTAACTCATTATGCTGTATCCTAACAACATCATCAACTGTCTGTATAGCTATTCCCTTTAAATCATTTTTCCTTTTTTCATTTTCTAGTATCAAAATATTAGTTTCTACAGTAGCATTTTCAAAAATATTGGGTCCTAAATTAATTAGACGCTTAGGAAAAAAATCTGATAGGTATGCCCTTAGTTTTGCACCATACTTAGCTTTTAACCATTTGTTAGAAGTAATATATACCAAGCAACCTCTTTTCTTTAAGAGTTGATTACCCTTTTCATAAAATATGCAATATATATCCCCTGTTCGAGTAAATGTTTTAAAATTCGCAGCATCTAATTTTGCTGCTGCTTCTTTAATTACTTGTAACTGAATGTAAGGTGGATTGCCAATCACAATATCGAAACCCACGTTTTGAGTCAACTGTGGATTAAGAATATTTGGGAAGTCGAGTTTCCAGTCAAAAAATTGGAAGGGGGTATCGCTATCCTGAAGTTTTTCGAGTTTCTTGATAGTCGCTTGATAATGCATAGATTGTTGCTGCGCCTCTAGTTCTTTTTTATTCTTTTTTTTAGGCGCAAAAAGTTCTCCGCTTTGTACTCTATTGGCATCAAGAACGGCTGCGTTGAGACGAACCTGATTAAGAAGAAGGTCTATTTTGAGTTCTCGTATTTCAGCTTTTAGCTGTATTTTATTTCCTTTAGGATAGAAGTAGTCGTATTGTTTTTTGACAATTTGCTTTAATAGGTTTTGGATGTTATCCAAATAGATCTTTGCCGAAGTATTGACTCCTTTTTTAGACCAATCTATTCGAATCACCTCTTCTACGTTCCCTTGTTTGAATTTTGGGAGTAGGCTATCGCCCACGACTATTTTATAATCCAGATTAGGAAGCGGCTTGGGTTTTTCTTCATCTACAATCAATGACAGCCAAAAACGAAGTCGAGCAATATCTACTGCCCCTGCTTCAATATCTACACCATAGATGGAGTTTTGGATAATGTTTTCTTTAACTGTAGCTGGCTGCCAGTCCTGCCCCAATTTATACGCTATGACTTCTTTGATGGCATATATCTCTTGTAATAAACCCATCGGGAATGCACCAGAACCAATGGCCGGGTCGCATATTTTTACGACATCCAGCAAATCGTCAATTTGTTCTAGTTGAGCATCATCTAGTCCATGTATATTTTTTTCTTTAATAATACGTTCAACATCCGTTCTATTGAGAGATTGCTTTCCTGCCTTTTCCAGTATAGAGAGTTGTCCAGTTTGTTGTTCATTGCCAAATAGTTCGATTTGGTCATTACCCAATTTTCGATACACTGCATAATCTTTACTAAGATGTATAGTTAGGTACTCAATCAAGCTTTCTTGACACATATAGTGGACAATAGGTTTTGGAGTATAAAAAGCTCCTTTGTCTTTGTTATCTTCTAACAAGTTTTCAAATATATGCCCAAGCATCTCTGGGTCAACTGCTATCGTATGGTCATCAGGACTGTTTTCGTAGATCGTAAAATTGTATTCACTAAAAAAGTCAAAAAGGCTTTGGAACAAGCTTTTTGGAAAATTAATAATAGTATTGGATGGTAAGGTTTCATCCCGTTCAAAAAGACCGCCATTGAGATATGGAATTTTAATATTTGGGAAACCTTCGATAGTTACACTATCATTTGCTCGTTCTTTGTTGAGTAATTCAAAAAAGAGCGGGTCAAGGTATTGCGAATAAAAAATCGGTTGGTGTTCTTTACTTTTAGCAAAAAGATTAGCTAAAAAATTAGGGTCGCCCTTTCCGTAGGATTTATTTTGAGGTACTCCCAACCAGCCCTTACGTTGTAGAAAGTAGAGGAATACAATACGTCCCAACATTTTTTTGACAAAATCTCTGGCTTTGATTTCATCACCCTTGAAAATGGTTTTGAAATAAGGCACTGGTTCACCTACTTTTTTATCATTTTCATTTTTTCCAATCAAATAGCCAATAAATGCGCCATATTGTGCTCTATACTTATTGAAAAACTCTTTTGACATTTTCTCTATTGCGAACGCGTTGATAAAGTCTTCGAGTGATTTATTAGATTCTTGTAGTAGTTGAAAACGTTTAATTGCTGTGCGGTGGGTTTCATGTGTACCAAATATATAAGTGTAGCGTTTGGGGCTTGTTTTCTTTAAGTCCTCTTCGTCTTCTTCATCCCCAAAGAGAGATTCTTCCTCATGAGCGATAAACGAGAAACGCCATTCTTTTTTAGCATAGTCTTTGGAATAAGCAAAAGTGACTAAAGCCCCTTCTCGGTCTCTTTGGCGTATTAGATTCTTGATTAGTTCATTGACAGATACTCTATTTCGTTCAATTATGGTTTTATCCTGAAGAATCACTTCATATACAGGAAATATCTTATCATCGCTTGTCCTAATATCAGCATATCGAGCTATTTTTTGTGCAATATTTCTATCACGATCATTGAGAGGTACTTCCTCAGCATATTGACGTAATTGTATATGCTGGTCGCTCAAAACTTCTAATAGGAAACCCTTCCAACTCGTTCTATCGTATTGCTCTTGTAGCATTTTCTTTATATCTGTAGCACTCATGTTTTTTTATTATTGGTAAAGGATTCAGACAAAATAATTTGAGGTTTGTCAGTTCTAGCCTTGATGGCTTCTCTTTCTTCATCTTCTAATCTCAACTCATCCATACGTCTAATTTGTCTAATTGGGTACTTGTTGAATATAGATTCTAAGGCTTTGATAGCTTCTTCGTGCGACATTTTTTTGCTTCGCTTTTTCATTTCCCGTCTTAATCGTGCCAATTCATTTCTAAATTTTTTGAAAATACCTCGTTTGATGATTTGTTGAGCAGTTTTAACATCTGCTAATTTATTCGGGTTGCTCCATTTTTTAGAACTAAAAGCTTTCTCAAAATTCTTTAGTAAGTTTAAGGCATTTTTTTCTTGTACTGCTAAATTTTCATCACTAAGAATTTCGTCTTTTTCAAGAAGCTGATTTCTATTAAAGATTTCAACCAATTTAAGCACATGATTATGATGATTGGCAATCATTGGTAAAGGCTTATCCTTTTTGATATTTTTTAACTTTGTTTCAAAAATCTGAATCGCTTCTAAAAATGTTAATTCTTGAATATCCTTATCATTTGTAAAAAAAAAAGCGTCACGTGCTTTGTTTCTGATATACGCTAGCGTTCCATTGTAAAGTGGAATGCCCTCTAATTTAGATGATATTACTTCTTGAGGTACTTGCTTTTCGTCCCTACATACTCTGGTTTTTAAAGGAAGTTTTTGGATACGTCTAAACTCTTTAGGCTGTTCTTCTCTAAATTTACGGATGAACTCCAAGTAATCTTGACGACGATCACGTTCCTCCATTTCTTCATTTTTAATATCACCTAAAATATTATCTTCCATTTGCTCTAAGTTGGAGTATATCTGGCTATCTTCACTGAAAGCAGTATGAAATCCTTGGAGTTTTGAGATAGCCGTTTTATTTAGATTTATTTGGTCATCAGATTCAGCAGTCGGATAAAAGTTATAGACGTAAATAGTTTCCGCTTTTGTACCAAGACGATTGACACGTCCGATGCGTTGCATAAGTCTTGTTGAGTTCCAAGGTACATCGTAGTTGACAATAATATTCGAACGATGTAAGTTGATACCTTCCGCCAAAACATCAGTAGTAATAATGATGTTAAATTTGTTTTCGGGAGCTTTATGTTTTGGGTCAAAGTTTTTACGAATGGTAGCAAATAAGCCTTTTTGATTTTTAGAACTTATTGCTAGTGCTTTATCAAAACCATGTTTAGCGATTTCTTTTTTTAGATATTCAGCTGTTTGAGTAGATTCTGTAAAAACGACTAATTTCTTTTCTATATTTCTATTATCAAATAGTTCTTCTTGAAGTGTTTCTACAAATCTATTGAGTTTAGGGTCATTGTTTATTTTTGACCATTTTTTGTACAAAGCTTCTAAAAGTTCTTGGTCTTTCTCTAATCCTGCTAAAAATCCATCTTCAAAATCTTTAGCTTTAAAAATATTATGATTTGGATGTTCTTTTGCTAGTTCAGCAATTTTTTCTTCAAGTTCATCTTCTTTTCCTTCATTGATATATTTGTTAACGTCTAGGTCTGGAGCGATATAAACCTTATTATTTGCGAACATATCAATCATATTTTGATTACTTGTTCGAAAGTGATTGAGCGTGGATTTGAAAGCCATAAAACTACTTTCAAGTCGTTTAACTAAAAGTGTTCGCATTATATATGCTAATTGCCTTGATATTAGTTTAGCATTTTCATACAAATCTTGATATTCTTCTTTTAAATATTCAATTGCTCTATATCGGAAATATTGAAATCCAGAATCGACCTCCATTAATAGCTGCACAGTTTCATAAAAAAGGTTATTTAAGGCATCATCGAATTGATAATGAAATTTATTTGGACCATCTATGCTAGGAAAACTAATGTTTTGATTTTTCATATCTGACCACCAGCGTTCATTTGCTTGAATATCAGCTCTGGTTCGGCGAATAACGATTTGTGTTAAAACTTTTTCTTTTACAGGAGCATATATACTTCTTACTTTCTGTATAAAATCATCATCATCCTTTTTTAGTTCTTTAAAAGCCTTGGCTCTTGGGGCAAAAAAGCTTTGAAGGTTACCGTGTGGAATACCTTCGATAGTCGTATTTCTAGCATCTTGAAAAAGATAGATTTGATTAGCTATATCTTCGGGACGATTATTTAATGGAGTTGCAGAAAGTAGTACCACTTTTTTCTTTCGATTTCTATCTCCGGCCAAATACTTACGAGGAGTCTTACAAACCATTTGCAAAAAAGCATACATTTGGGAAGTGTCATTTCTAAACTTATGTGATTCATCTACAATAATAAAATCGTAGTCTTCTGCATTAGAATAATCCTTGTTATCATAGTCAATTATTTTATGAAGGCTACCATTTGTAATAAAGTCTACATAATTACTTATTCTGAAATCTTTGATAGTATCTTTCCAGTTAGTCGCTAAAGCTGGTGGATAGATAACTAAAACTTTAGTGTTATGACCATTCCACTGAATATATTTTTTAATGACCATTGCTGCGACAACCGTTTTACCTAGCCCTACTACGTCGGCTAAGATAAAACCATTGTGTTTTTGTAGCATCTTCATACCTGCATCAACGGCCTCTGCTTGATAAGCCAAGTTATCATAATTACTAGGAAGCAATGAATAGATAGAATGATCTATATCTATATTTTTACCAAAATATTCTATTAGGAGTTTGACATATAAATCAAATGGAGTAGTTTCTTCATTTAAATGTGTATGTTTTTTTAATTTATGAATATCAACTGGAAGAATTTCTACAGATTCTTTTTCCCATAGTTCTTTGAAGAAGTCTTTAGCAAATTTGACATCATTATGATTTCGAAGTTCAACATTAAACTCAACGTTTTTTTCTAATCCAGTAATTGATAAATTACTTGAGCCTGTAATTACAGTTCCCCAACCTGCATGTTCATGTTCGTGTTCCTGTGTGAAGATGTAAATCTTGCAATGAAGATTTCGTTTATTATCAGCATTAGTATCTTCCTTAAATGCTCTTATCTGTACTTTTTTGGAGGCAATATCTTTAATGAGTTGGATTATTCCTTCTTCAATTTCCTTCCGATAGTCTGCCTTCTGGATATCCTCTTTTACTTCTTCTAAAAATAAATCACGAATATCATCAGCCTTACCTAAATATTCTAAACCTTTGGTATTCGCTTTATGAATAAGTGTATCGACGTTAATACCTACTAATATCCTTATTACAGGAATATTATCTAAAAAAGGTCTTAAACGGAAATACCCTGAAGCTCTGAAGTAACCAATAACAGCTTCAAAGTAATGAATGGCTTGCATGTGCGATAATACTCCCTCCAACTTTTTAGATAAGGTGTTCCCGTGCCTATTTGTAAAAAAATGTGTTGACATAGTAACTAGTTTATTTCGGCACAACTTACAAACTCTGATAATATTTTCTTATCATTTTAAGCATTAAATCGACGATTTAATTTAATCAATAGAAGAGTATCGTTTAAAAAGCCATCTGTTCTTAACAATTCAATCCACACAAATTAATTACAAATTTGACAATTGAATATTTAATTAAATTACTATTTTCTACTGATAGGTATGTTTGAAAAGAAGTGACATGTTTTTGTTTCTCAAATGTCACAATACGCAAT
>JAHDDQ010000155.1:0-251 GCA_020629275.1 Tenacibaculum sp.
TTATTTCGCTAAAAGTAGTTTTTTCTGTAGCTTCCTTTTCTGTGTATTTATCTTCTTTGTACAAGATAAACTGATCTATTGCATGTCCAGAAGATCGCGCAGAAACTTGCATAGTATAAACTCCGGTTTTGTTAAATGTTACATAAACATTATGTGCATCATTATCAGACGTTGAAGCCTGCCATTTAAAGTCTAAATTATTACCACTTCTGTAAATTTTGAACCATCCATCTGCAGAAGAGCCTTTTGGG
>JAHDDQ010000155.1:261-9082 GCA_020629275.1 Tenacibaculum sp.
TTTCCACTTCCTTTAGGATAAATCTTTGCACCATTTTTTTCTCCATAAAAATCAGTAGCATCAGGGAATTTTAACCAGCTATCGTTATGATCTGAACCATTCATACCTTCAGTTACGGCAGAACTCCATAAGAAACGATAAACTCCAGTAGTTTTTACATTAATCTTAAATTCTATTAATCCATTACCAGGTTTTCCTAAGGATTGTTGTCCTTCCCATACACCATAACCTTTTCCAGAAGCATTATTATTGGTTTTTAATTTCCAATCATTAGGAAAAGTTGTTTTTTCAAACTCAGATTTGATGAAGCCATCTTTTTCATTGAAGATAAATTTAGATGGATCTGTGCATGTTACTCCGTCTGGGTTTTCAGTATTTCCATTGTCAGTAATATTATCGTCTGACTTAGAGCATGAAAAAGTTATAAGAAGCGTGATTAGTAAAAGGTTTAGGGGATTTTTTTTAGATATCATTTTTGGTTATTTAAATTTACGTTGACGTTTTGCTTCGAAAATTATCACTGCGCAGGCAACAGATACATTCATAGAATCTATTTCTCCTTGCATAGGGATATTAATATTTTGTGTGGCTTTATTTCTCCATATTTCTGTTAATCCAGTGGCTTCTGTACCCACAACAATAGCAGAAGCTTTAGTGTAATCTTCTTTATGGTATTCATTAGAATTTTGTAACGTAGCACTATATATGTTTATTGCTCGTTCTTCTAAAAAAGTGATAATTTCTTCGGAAGTTCCTGTTGCTATATTATTGGTAAATAAACAGCCAACACTAGAGCGAATAATATTGGGATTATATAAATCAGTTTTTGGGTTTGCTATCAATACAGCATCAACATTAGCTGCATCTGCCGTACGTAACATAGCGCCTATATTTCCTGGTTTCTCAGTTCCTTCCATTACCATTATTAATGGATCTTTATTAGTTAGAAGAAGATTATTTAACGAAGAATCTTTAGACTTAACAATAGCAATAATACCTTCAGTGGAATCTCTATATGCTATTTTTTGATAGATTTCTTTTGTGATTTCTATTTGTTGAACTGTACTTGGGAGTTTTTCTAAAAGCTCATCATCACTTGAAGTAATACCAACAGCAAATAAAACGGAATCAATGGTGTAGTCACTTTGTATAACTAAAGAGATTTCTCTTCTTCCTTCTACTATGAAAAGCCCCTTCTTTTTTCGTTCTCTAGACTTTTCTTGCAGTTTTACTATATCTTTAATGTAGGTATTGTGTATGCTTGTGATTTTTTTCATCAATAGCAAAAATACCTAATTATAGTGAGTATACAGAAAGATTAAAATTTAAATATTCGTGCTTATTTGTAAAAGAAAAAAGCCCGGAAGAATCCGGACTTTTTGATATTATTGATTTTTATATTTGTTTTCGTATCGTTTCCAAAGTTTAGTTTGATGTGTTTCTAAACTAAGTTTTCGTCCTTGTATAAAAGCATCAGAAATAATATTTGTTTTCATATCCAATGCATCTCCTTTTGAGATGAATAAAGTAGCATCTTTACCAACTTCTAAAGTTCCAGTTGATTTATCGATTCCCAATATTTTTGCATTGTTCAACGTAATTAATTTTAGTGCTTCTTCTTTTCCTAGGCCATAAGCAGCATAGGTGCCAGCATAGAAAGGGATATTACGAGTACTCATGCGTTCCATATCGCCTTCCATTCCTAAGCCTACAAGAACACCTTTGTCTACTAAAATTTTTGCAGAGCGATACGGCAAATCGTAGTCTTCATCTTCAGCATTAGGTAATCTGTGAGCTCTTTCCAATACTACAGGAATGTTATTAGTTTTTAGAAGATCTGCAACTTTGTCAGCTCCATCGGCATGAACTAAGACAATATTTTTTTGACCTAATTTTTTGAAAGTTTCAACAACATCTACAATAGCTTTTTCTCCAGAAACATGAACAAATATTTTTTGTTCATTATTAATTGTTCTGGACAAAGCTTCAAATGGAATGTTTTTGGTTGCTTTATTTCCAGTTAAGTAAGATTTAGCATCTAAAAAATAGTGCTTCAATTTTTCGACTTGCTTTCTATAATTTTTATTCGGTTTTAAAGCCGGATCTTCACCTAGCCACCATCTTCCTCTCGAGAAGTTACTTGGCCAGTTGATGTGTATAGCATCATCTAAATTAATCACAGCGTCTTCCCAATTCCAAGCATCCAGTTGTACTACAGAAGAAGTACCAGAAATACTACCTCCTCTCGGAGTAACCTGCGCAATCAATACGCCGTTAGGTCGCATTGTTTCAACAACTCTGCTTTCTGCATTGTAAGCAATAATACTACGGATGTGTGGTAAATAACCACCAACTTCATCAAAATCTCTTGTGGCACGAACGGCATCTATTTCTGCTAAACCTAATGAGGTGTTCGCTGCAATGAAGCCTGGGTAAACATGTTTTCCAGTTGCGGATATAACAGTACCAGATTGTTTTGCGTTATCAGCTTTACCTACGTATGTTAATTTTCCATTTGAAAAAACAATCAAAGAATTGTTAATAATACTTCCGTTACCAATGTGTGCAGTTGCACCTATAATGGAATAGTTTGATGTCTGTTTAGGTGCAGGTGTTTGTTGTGCTGTAAGATTTCCTATGCATAAGAAACTTAACAGTATATAATTCAGTATTTTCTTCATTTGTATTCGGTTTAGATTCTTATTCAGTATCACAGTGAAATAGTTTTTTCTGTTTCTTAGCAGGCGATTGTGTTGGGGCTCCTCCTAACTTTTCCTTTAACATCATGTCAATTAGCTTAGCTCTTTCTTTTTTAATTGCATTACGCCTTTCCATATCTTTAGTTACATCAAAGTAAATAGCCCCATCGATGATGGTTTTTTCAGCTTTGGCATATATAGAAAGAGGATTATCTGTCCATAAAACTACATCTGCATCTTTTCCAACTTTAATACTTCCAGTTCTATCGTCTAAGTGTAATAGTTTAGCAGGGTTTATAGTAACCGTTTTCCATGCTTCTTGCTCAGTTAACCCGCCATATTTAATAGTTTTGGCAGCTTCTTGATTTAATCTTCTAGACATCTCAGCATCATCAGAGTTTATGGCAACAGTAACTCCTTGTCTGTGCATTATTGCAGTGTTGTAGGGTATAGCATCATTTACTTCATACTTATAAGCCCACCAGTCTGAAAATGTAGAACCTCCAGCACCGTGTTTTTTCATTTTATCGGCAACTTTATAACCTTCTAAAATATGAGTAAATGTGTTGATCTTGAAGTTGAATTTTTCAGCAACTTTCATTAACATATTAATTTCAGACTGTACATATGAATGACAAGAAATAAAACGTTCACTATTAATAATTTCAGCGAGTGTTTCTAGTTCTATATCCTTTCTATATGACTGGCCGCTTTTTTTCTTTTGATCGTATTCTTTAGCTCTCTGGAAATAATCAATATAAACCTGTTCAACTCCCATTCTTGTTTGTGGAAAACGTATCGTTTGTTGATCTCCCCAATTTGATTGCTTTACATTTTCACCAAGAGCAAATTTGATAAATTTAGGAGAGTTCTTGTAAATCATATTCTCTGCATTCTCTCCCCATTTTAATTTAATAATAGCTGAACGGCCTCCAATAGGATTGGCAGAACCATGTAGTATTTGTATTGAAGTAACTCCACCAGCAATATTTCTATAAATATTAATATCATCAGGATCAACAACATCTTCTATAGTAACTTCAGCAGTAGAGTTGTGCCCAGATTCATTAACAGCTGAAGTACCAATATGAGAGTGTTCATCTATGATACCTGCAGTTAAGAATTTTCCAGTACCATCAATAACTTTTGCTCCACTTCCTAATAAGCTTTTACCTATTTTAGAAATTTTACCATTCTTAATTAAAACATCTGTATTATTTAAAACCTCATCGTTTTCACTAGTCCAAACGGTAGCATTTTTTATTAAAATAGTTTGTTGTTTTGGTTTTGTTGTATACCCTAAACCTATGTTCGGAAAAGTAACGGGTAAAACTTCAGGTTTTTTTATGTTTTTACTCTTTTTACTGTTCTTCTTATCGTTTTTACTCGTTTGCTTATTTGCCGTCCAGTAGATAGGATTACCAGAATTATCAGTTCCGTTACCTCTTATTAAGTTAGCATTACCAGTTACATTACCCGCTAAACGTAAAAAAGTATCATTATCGTTAATGGTCAATTGAATCCATTCATCTTTAAAAGAGAAATTAGATTTTAATTTTTTACTTCCTAATTTTATTTCGCCTTTCTGTTTAGCGCCTTTTCCTGATATGGTTAAATCATATGTTTTTCCATTTGCGGCAAGGGTATAGGATCCTGAAAGATCTCTTATATTCATATCATTAACGATATTTTTATCTCCTTGCGTCCAGTTTTCATATATAATAGTTGTGCTATCAAAAATATCTCCAGAGGTAATTAGAAAATTAGCATAACTGCCAACATTTAAGTTACCAATTTTAGCGTTTCCAATAATCTTTGCAGGAATTGATGTTAAAGCTTCTAGTGCCTTTGTTTTATTTAAACCATATTTAATAGTTTTTTGAACATTTTTATTAAAATCTTTAACCGCTTTTAATTTGAAGGTAGTAAAAGCAAAAGTAACACCATTTTTTGCCAATACATAAGCATTTGAAGGTTCCTGATTCCATTTACGCATATCGTGTAACGAAATTACGTCAGCTAGAAAAGTATTACTAACATCATAAGCTTTTCTGAAGTTAATTGGAATAATAAATGTCGCTTTTGTATTTTTGATTTCATTAATTCTTTGAAATTCATCACCACCTCCTAAAATGGTATATTGGATACCAAATTCATCTCCAATTTTATCTGCACGCAATGCATCTAAATAACCACCAGCATTAAAAATTTGAGGCAATTGTTTTTTACTGTTTAGTGCTTTTAACGCTAAATCAGTATTCTTACTATTACCTTTAGTATACCATTCAGCATCTAGGTATGCTTGCCTTAGTAAAGCCATTGCACCCATTCTTGAAGTTGGATAAGATTGACGTGATTTTCTACTTTTAGTAAAAGATAAATGGTTTGTTGTCTTTTGATCTAAAACTCTGTATGCATCAGATGAATTAGGATTTAAGCCAACTAGAATTCCATTTCCTTGCATTATTCCATCTTCTAGGTGAGTATTTACTACACCAAAACCAGCGTTAATAAGTTCCTTAGCTTTTTTTCTATCAAAAGTATAAGCATCTAAAGCATTTACTTCCGGTCTGATATGATCGTTCCAATAATATCCTTTTCTATTGGCATCATATTGCGGAGGTTTGTTCCAGTCTCTATTATTCTTTGGTTTTTTAATACCAAAGTTAGAGTATACATCAATAAAAGAAGGATAAATAGTTTTTCCTGTTAAGTCAATTACAGTAGCTCCTCTAGGTATATTTATGCGTTTTCCTACATTTGCTACTTTTCCGTTCTTAATAATTAAAGTAGCTTTTTTAAGTATGTTGGTAGGTGATATATATATGGTAGCACCAGTAAACGCTGTAATTGTATTATTTTTTGAAGTTTTTACTCCTGAATTTGTAGGAAAGTATTCTTGCGAAAAACTTAGCATACTACAAAACAAGAGTACAAATATAAGTGTTTTTTTCATTATAAATTGATTGGATTAATCATTAAAAATATTCATTTAAGTTGATACAATTTTTTCTTTAACAAAAAATTAAGATTTACGGGATCATAAGTTTTGCTAGCTTATTGTTGCCTGATAACCAGGCATTATTCTTATCGATCCACTGAATGGCATAGTATCCTTTTTTGGAAATGTTTTTCCAAGTTTTGCCCGCATTACTTGAAAATGAAATCCCTGTTTTACCAACAGCTATAATCTCTTTTCCTTCAGTGTTAGGAACATACCTTACACAGCTTTTGTAATTGGGTGCTTCGTTATTACTAATAATTTTCCATGTTTGACCACCATCGTTTGTTATTGCTTTGTTTTCACAATTATCATCAGGTTTTGAATAGTCACCGCCTACGATAATACCATTATTCTCATCAATAAAATCAATTGAATAGATTCCTTGAGGTCCATTTCCTTGAACTATAGGAGTTTTAAATATTTCCCATGTTTTTCCTTTATCTTTTGATTTTAGAATTCTTGCTTTTTTACCTCCAGAAGCTATCCAAACGGTATTATTTATAATTTTAATATTTGTATTACTTGCAGCAAAAAAAGCTTCACCGTTTTGAAAATTTGGTAATGTAGTAGAAGGTAGTTTTTTCCAAGAGTTACCTCCATCATGAGTCATAATAATAGAAGGACAATTTTCAGTTGGATCTCCAACGGCTATACCAGTTAAGCCATCATCAAAAAATTTCATACTGTCATAAAATACCTTTTTATGATGTTCTTCATATACAAGATCAGTTTTTAGATCAGAGATTCTGTACAATAATGCAGGATTACCAACAGATAAAACGAAAATTTCATTTCGATTAAAAGCAATGCTTCTGAAACTAGGCGTAATACTATCTTTAAATTTAATTATTTGTTTTTTCCATGTTTTACCAGCATTATTTGTAAATCCAATTTTTCCATTAGAACCAGCAAAGAAAACTTTATCTTGGTTTTTAGCATATATTGCTCTAATACTAACACTGTCAATAGGGTACTCTGTAATAACAAAATTAGAAATATCTCTGGGAGTGTGTTCATTTTTACATCCTGAAATAAGTAGTACAATACATATAATTAAATAGGTTGGTTTCATTTTTTTGGTATTTTTACGAAACTAAAAATAGAAAAAACATAGTAAAACTTATGAAGAAAGCATTAGTAATTTCTGGAGGAGGAAGCAAAGGAGCATTCGCAGGTGGAGTTGCAGAATTCTTGATGAATAAGAAACATAAGGAGTATGATATGTATTTGGGAACTTCTACAGGTAGTTTGATGGTTTCTCATTTAGCTTTGGGAATGATAAATGAGTTAAAGGAGCTATACACAAATGTAACTCAACGTACTATTTTTAGTAATAACCCATTTAGAATAAGAAATGTCCATGGTGTTAAAGTAGTTTCGATACGACATAAAAATACATTTTGGAACCTTCTTAATGGTCGGAAAACGTTTGGAGAGAGTAAAAACTTAAGAAAACTTATACGAAAAAATGTAACACCATCAATGTTTCAAACTATCCGAAGAAATAATAAAGAAGTTGTAGTAACAGTAGCAAACATAACAACAAATGAAATAGAGTATAAGTCGATTTTAGATTGTAGTTATGAAGATTTTTGCGATTGGATTTGGGGATCTTGTAATTATGTACCTTTTATGAGCTTGCTTGAAAAAAATTATTGTCAGTATGCTGATGGTGGTTTTGGTTGTTTAGTTCCCATTCGCGAAGCTATAGAAAGAGGAGCGAAAGAAATTGATGCGATAATTTTAGAAACAGAAGTTAATCAGATAAACAGAATGCCATCGAAAAATCCATTTTCATTGATGTTAGATGTTTTCGGGTTTATGTTAGAGCATGTAGAAAAACATAACATAACCATTGGTAAGTTGTCCGCTAAACACAATGATGTTAAGCTAAATTTATATTACACACCAACGGTGTTAACTACTAATTCATTGGTTTTTGATAAGAAGCTAATGACTAAATGGTGGGAGCAAGGTTACAACTATGCAAAACAAAAAGATGACCCATCTATGAATGATTTTAGGCCAGAATTAATTGAATAATATTTAACAAATGAAGTTTGGAAAAGTAGCACAACCAGAATTAATAGATTTTACATTACCTAAAACTAACGATAAAACTGTCGAGTTATTAAATAACTTAAAAGACCAGAGGTCGGAAGAACTCTCTGTTTATGTTGGATGTGCTAAATGGAATAAGACAGATTTAAAAGGGTTTTATCCAAAAGGAACTAAAGATGAATTAGCGTATTATTCTAAACAATTTAATTGTATTGAATTAAATGCTACTTTTTACAGACAGTTCCCACCAGAACAGTTTGAAAAATGGAGAAATAAAACTCCCCAAGGGTTTAAATTTTTTCCCAAACTAACGCAAGAGATTAGCCATTGGAAGCGGCTAGAAGGAGTAAGTGATGCCGTAAATTACTATTTAGAAGCTGCAAGTAAGCTAGAAGAAAAGTTAGGAACGATTTTTCTACAACTGCACGCTAATTTTAGTCCAAAGAATTTTGATCGTTTACAAAACTTCGTGATTAGTTGGCCTAAAGATGTTTCATTGTCAGTAGAATGCAGGCATACCGATTGGTTTACCGATCCTAATATAAGTCAAGAGTTCTATCAATTATTAGAAGAAAATAATATAGCGAATACTTTGGTCGATACAGCAGGTAGGAGAGATATGTTGCATATGCGACTTACAAACAATGAAGCTTTTATTCGTTATGTAGGAGCAAATCATAAATCAGATTATGATCGTTTAGATGATTGGGTTTCACGGTTAAAAGAATGGATAGCTTTAGGACTTAGAAATATTCACTTTTTTGTTCACCAAAACTTGGAAGTGGAGTCTCCTTTGTTAGCAACATATTTTATTGAAAAGCTGAATAAAGAGCTAAATTTATCTTTAACTATACCTAATGAAGAGAAACAACAAAGTTTATTTTAGAGGTATATAAAAATAAAAAAAATCAGCAATTAAAGCTGATTTTTTTATGCGTAAAATGTATGATTTTCTAATTATCCTAGAAATCAACATACATATTATTATAGTCAGGGAATTGCATTTCAGAATTCCATATAGCTTTGTTATTAAAACCAGGTCTACTAGCTCTTGTAC
>JAHDDQ010000156.1 GCA_020629275.1 Tenacibaculum sp.
GGTACCAACCACAACATCAACAATTTTGACATCTACTATCAGGGTATTCAAAGACGAATCAAAGACCAAAAATTCACCAATAAAGACTATCCGCACAAAAACAAAATTGATATTACCATAGTGGTAGATATGTTGCTCACAGGTTTTGATTCCAAATACTTGAATACGCTGTATGTGGACAAGAACCTGAAATACCATAGATTGATTCAGGCATTTTCACGTACCAATCGGGTATTGAACGACACCAAGCCTTACGGCAATGTACTCGATTTCCGTTCGCAACAGGAAGCCGTAAACCAAGCCATTACGCTCTTCTCTGGTGAAGAAGGTGGCAAGGCCAAAGAAATTTGGATGGTGGATCCTGCTCCAGTGGTGATTGACCAATACCAAAAAGCGGTAGAAGCCTTGGGCGATTTTATGAAAGAGCACAATTTGGCAAACGAACCACAAGAAGTATACAACCTGCGTGGAGATGCTGCGAAAATTGCTTTCGTAAAAAACTTCAAGGAAGTACAACGCCTTAAAACCCAACTCGACCAATACACTGATTTGGAAGAACAGCAGAAAGATACCATTGAAGCAATTTTACCCAAAGACAATTATCAAGAATTTAAAAGTTCCTATTTAGAAACTGCAAAAGCATTTAAGAAAAGGCAAGAGAAAGAAGGGGAAGACGCACCAGAAGACATTCAACAGTTAGATTTTGAATTTGTGCTCTTTGCCTCTGCGGTGATTGATTACGATTATATTATGAGCCTGATTGCCGACAGTACACAACAAAAGCCTTCTAAACAGAAAATGAGTAAATCTCAGGTGATTAGTTTGTTGAAGTCGAACTCCAACCTCATGGAAGAAGAGGAAGACTTGACAGACTATATCAACAGTTTGGATTGGGAGAAGGGAAAAGATGTAGATGCACTACGCCAAGGTTATGAAATATTTCGGGTAGAGAAATACGAAAAAGAGCTGGCTAAGATTGCCAACGACCATGGGTTGCAAACAGCATCTTTAAAAGCCTTTGTAGAACAGGTTATGAACCGAATGATTTTTGATGGAGAAAAACTTACCGACCTCATGGAGCCATTGGAACTGGGTTGGAAACAAAGAAGCAAAGCAGAAATAGCTTTGATGAAGGACTTGGCACCCCAATTAAGAAAACTAGCCCAAGGGCGTGAAATTTCAGGATTAGCAGCTTATGAGTAAGGAAATGAAATTTATACCAGAATTGCGTTTTCCTGAGCTTGAAAATCAGGCAGGGTGGAATAATAAGAAGTTAGGAGATCATGATATTTCAAATATTTTAAGAGGAGGTTCCCCTAGACCTATCACGGATTATTTGACCGATAATGATGAAGGTCTGAATTGGTTAAAAATTGGAGATGTTGACAAAGAATCTAAGTTTGTAATAAATACCGAAGACAAAGTTCTTCCTTCCGCTCTTTCTAAAACTAGGGAGGTTTTTCCAGGTGATTTGATAATGTCTAACTCAATGAGTTTTGGAAGGCCTTATATTCTAAAGATTCAAACTTGTATTCATGACGGGTGGATAGCTTTGACTGAAATAAATCAAGAAATTGATACTGATTTTTTGTATTACTTGATTCTTTCAGATGGAAGTCAGAGGTATTTCACCAATTCTGCAGCTGGCGGTGGCATTAAAAATTTGAATGCCGAAATAATCAAAAAACTACCTATAGCAGTCCCTTCAATAATTGAAGAACAACAAAAAATAGCCTCTTGCCTTTCTTCATTGGATGAACTGATAGCCGCCCACAACGATAAGCTAGACGCCCTCAAAGACCACAAAAAAGGCTTGCTGCAAAACCTTTTCCCGCAAGAAGGCGAAACTGTGCCTAAGGTTCGTTTTCCTGAGTTTGAAAATGATGGGGAGTGGGGTGAGAAGAAGTTGGGAGAAATCGGAGATCCTTTGATGTGTAAAAGGGTTTTTAAAGAGCAAACCACACCAAACCCTGAAAATGGTATCCCTTTTTACAAAATTGGCACATTCGGAAAAGAGCCTGATTCTTACATCTCGCCTGAATTATATGAAGAGTTTAAATCTAAATACAATTTTCCAAACAAGGGTGATATTTTGATTTCTGCTTCAGGTACCATTGGGCGACTTGTAGTTTATGATGGAGAGCCCGCATATTTTCAAGATTCCAACCTAGTTTGGCTCGGACATCCTGAAAAAGAAGTATCAAATGATTTTCTCTACTACTGCTATTCAATTGTGAATTGGCAAACGTCGGATGGTGGAGTAATCAAAAGACTCTACAATTCTGATTTGAAGACTATTTCTATTAAATTCCCTGAAAACGAAGCAGAACAACAAAAAATCGCTTCATGCCTTTCTGCTTTGAATGAATTAATCTCAGCTCAAACAGAGAAAATAGAACAATTGCAGCAGCATAAAAAGGGCTTGATGCAGGGTTTGTTTCCAAAAATTGAAAGTTAATATATGAGCACAGTATCCGAAATAGCACAACAGTTAAAAGACGTAGACCAGTATATTAGATGTGTTTATGCATTTAATGCAACTGGTAAAACAAGGTTATCAGTCGCTTATAAAGACATTACCAAAGCAGAAAATAATAATAATCATGCGGGTGTTTATTACAACGCGTATAGTGAAGACCTTTTTGATTGGGATAATGATGAGGATAACAGTAATGAAAACATCAAGCTCGACATTAAACGTAGTAGTTTAAATAAGAAGCTTTACAGCTTGCTAACCGAGGAGAGTGTACGGGAAGAATTATCAGTTTTTAATCCAATATATAAGTTCAGGTTTAACCCAAGTGAAGACCCAGAAATTTATATAGAATCGATTACATTTTTTCTAGAAAGTGATGAAACTTCATCCATTAAAATATCTAGTGGAGAAACACGAATATTTATTTGGTGCTTTTTCTTGGCTTTATTTAAAATAGAAGGTTGGGCTGACGAGCAAGATGCACATTTCTTTATTGATGACCCTGTGTCTAGTTTAGACGATAATAACATTTTTCATACTGCTGACACCATTGTTAAATTGGTGGAGGACAACTTTAATACTGACAGGAAAATTATCTTAACAACCCATCATATCGGTCTGTTCTCGGTGTTGTATGATCGTTTCAATTACGGAGAAAAAAGTAAACGCTATGAGCCAAATTCTGCATTCTTCATGTTGAAAAAACAAGGTAAAGAATTAGAATTAAGACAGTTCAAAAAGGAAGTATTTCTTTATCACTTGCATCTTTTACAAGTTTTAGATGAAGCAAAAAACTCCCAATTATATACTTATCATTTTGTTCTTTTGAGACAAATCTTAGAGAATATCGTTTCATTTTTGGGAAAAAGTCAGATCAAATTTGTCCTTGAAGAAATAAAGGTTGATAAGCCCGAAGAAGCTATAAATATACTTAATTCAATGTCTCACAAAAAAGTCTTCGTTCCTCAATTCAAAGAAATGAACGAGAAAGAAATGGAAGTCTTTAATGAGATTTTTGAGAAGCTACTAATTAAATACAACTTTAGATTTTAGTCAATGACACAAAAAGAACAACATAAAAAACTGGGCGATACACTTTGGGGCATTGCAAATGATTTAAGAGGAGCCATGAATGCGGATGATTTCCGTGATTACATGCTGTCATTTTTGTTTTTACGCTACCTATCGCACAATTATGAAGAGTCTGCCAAAAAGGAGCTTGGGAAAGACTATCCAGATGATACTCCTTCAGATGTAATGTCTAAATTAAAAGCGAATGCACCATTGCAAATTTGGTATACAGAAAACGAAGAAGATGTACCCGAGTTTGAAAAGCAAATGCGAAGAAAGGTGCACTATGTTATAAAACCAGACCATTTGTGGAGCAATATTTCAGAATTAGCTCGTACCCAAAATGGAGAATTATTGGTCACTTTAGAAGAAGGTTTCCGCTACATAGAAAATGAATCTTTCGATAATTCCTTTCATGGGCTGTTTTCAGAAATCAATTTGAACTCTGAAAAGCTGGGAAAAACACCCAAAGAACGAAATGCCAAGTTGTGTAACATCATCCAAAAGATTGCAGAAGGTATTGCCGATTTTTCTAAAGAAGCAGATCAACTAGGTGATACTTATGAATATTTAATAGGTCAGTTTGCTGCAGGTTCTGGAAAGAAAGCAGGTGAGTTCTATACGCCACAAGAGATTTCAACCATTCTTTCTGAAATTGTCACCTTGGACAGTCAGGATCCCTCAACAGGTAAGAAAAGCAAGTTGGACAAAGTATTGGATTTTGCTTGCGGTTCGGGTTCCTTATTGTTGAACGTAAGAAAGCGTATCAAAGACAATGGCGGTACAGTAGGCAAAATTTACGGCCAAGAGAACAACATCACCACCTACAACTTGGCGAGAATGAACATGCTTTTACATGGCATGAAAGACACTGAGTTTGAGATTTTTCATGGTGATACCTTAAAAAATCAGTGGGATGTATTAAACGAAATGAATCCATCCAAGAAGACGGAGTTTGATGCAATTGTTGCCAACCCCCCATTTAGTTTACGTTGGACACCTAGCGAAACTATGGCAGAAGATTTCCGTTTTAACAGTTATGGTTTGGCTCCTAAATCAGCTGCAGATTTTGCCTTCTTGTTACATGGTTTTCATTTCTTAAGTAATGAAGGTACCATGGCTATTATTTTACCGCATGGCGTTTTATTCCGAGGTGGTGCAGAAGAACGTATCCGTACCAAGCTTTTAAAGGATAATAACATAGATACAGTAATTGGATTGCCCTCCAATTTATTTTATTCAACAGGCATTCCTGTTTGCATTCTAGTACTTAAAAAATGCAAAAAAGATGATGATGTGCTGTTCATTAATGCCAGTGAGCACTTCGCTAAAGGAAAACGACAGAACAAATTAGCAAAAAAGAACATTGCAAGCATTGTTGATACTTATAAATTCAGAAAAGAGACAGAGCGCTATTCTAGAAAAGTCTTTATGGATGAAATTAAAAAGAATGGCTACAACCTTAATATTTCAAGATACGTAAGTACAGCAGAAGATGAAGTACAAATTGATTTGAATGAGGTTCATAAAGAATTGGAAAAAATTGATAAAACTATTAAGAGAAAGACAGAAGAGCATAATGGCTTTTTGAGGGAGTTGGGGTTGAGTGAGTTATTATAATTACTATTTCCCAACTAAGAAAAGAGTTTCAATAATAGAATTCCGGTTTTTTAAATTTTTAATTGTAAACCAAGGTAAAATTTAGGTTTATTAGTAAACTGAAAGTCTTGATTTTCATCAATTTGGGCCTGATCTGTTACAGTATCACCAATTGATAAATCATTTAAATTATTAATCCAAGTCCAAGCCAAACCACTAGAAATACTAAGTTTACTTTTTATTCTAAAGCCTCCACCTGTAAAAAAAACAGGGTACTTTGTACTTGGTCCAATACCGAGTTGTAAAAATGGAAGAATAGCTGAATTAGAAATATTGTAGTTAGCATTTAGCATAACTTGAAGATTTAATTTATTAAAATTTTCTTCTTCTCCTTCTGCAACTACATTCTGACCTTCATCATCTGTACCTAACACATAATTAGGAAAAGACAAATTTATAAAAGCTACACCTGGTCTAACTTCAAAAACAAAACGGTCAAATTTTTTGAAAGAAATTTTCTCTTTTATCTCACTTACGGGTTTAAATTGAAAAGCGGAATTTTTTATTTCGGCAGAACGTATTTCAACTTGCAACTCAAGCCCTAAAATATTACCTTTTGTTAATGCCAATTCCTCTATGGGATAATAACCTTCAAATTTTTTTATCTTGTTTTCCCATTTTTTAAATATTTCATAAACACTTTTAAAGCTATCGCTAATTTTCTTGAACTGAGTATTTCGTTCTGTCGTATGGTCAAGTAATGAGTAAATTCCTAAATTAATATATCCGTAACGGTTTTCAATTAGTTCATCTGGTATTGTAAAACTTTTCGTCAAATTAATATAGGCATTTAACTTAGCACTCTCATCTTCATAATTTTTTTTGAGCTCTTTAAATTTTATTTCATACGTATCTGTCGAATATTTCAACTCCATTAGTTCTATAAGAAAATTATAAAATATTGTATTAAAATCTATAGTATTTGCATCTTCCAATTTCAAAAGTTTTATTAATAACTCTTCATTTAGCAAATCAACAAGTTTTATATTTTTTTTTATTCTTTCTTCATTCTCAACTATGTCTTTAAGTAATCTAAGGTGGTCAGATTTAAATTTTTTAATGATTTCTATTTTTGCTTTTCTCTTAGCGTTTTCATCTTTATTATTATCAGCTATTATTTTCAATTCTTCACTAGAATTTTGAGTAGTTAGCTCAGATTCGGATTTCAAACCAACAAGTGGTGATAAATAAGTTAATATTTGATTTAATGCAACTTGCATTTCTTCATACTCTTTGTCCTTTAATTCAAACTTTTCTGATTTGACTTGGTACTTTAAAGGGTTCAGAGGTTTAATAAATAAATTAATTTGTTCTGGTTTTAAAAGAAATAATTTGTTCGGATCAAGCTTTATAAAAGATAATGAGTTATCAGCACTTGAATATTTGAAAATTTCTTCTTCTTCATCAAACTCGATAAATAGAAATTTTTCATTTAAACGTTCGGCTTTTAAAGTTTCTTCAACAGATCCCTGAGAAAAAACAAAATAGGTGTTCAGAATTAATAATATCGTAATAAACAATTTCATGTATAGTAGTATTAATTGTTAAATGCCAAATATTTAGATTTTGTTATTTCATGTCCATCTTCGTATTCAATAATTGCCTTAATCTCAAATTCTCCCCAAACAATTAATCCTAAACCGAATTTAGAATCCTTATTTACTACTGGAACTTTAGGATTCTTAAATGTTTCATGAAGTATATATGTAACTTTTGAGATTTGACTTAATTCATCCTCTGAAGCAGCAATAAAGATTTTGAATTCATGATCTAAAGGCCTTTTTTTTAAAAAAGAAAAAAAGCGTTTTTTTAACTCATATGTTTGGTAAACGATTTCAGGATCCCTATCAAATATAATGGGTGAGTAATTTTCAGGATCACCGTATAGAATCCTTGTTACTTCAATGTCTCGTTTACTTAACAAACCATTGTTATTCCAGTTTTTATTACAATAATTCATGATTGAATTTTCATCACAACTATCCATATACATATCCCCATCCTTTCCCTGTTCTTCGTTAAGACAATCATCTGTTATACATTTTGACTTATTTTGCTCATGTGCAAAACCAATTGCATGACCAAATTCGTGAACTGCGATTGCCTCTATACTGAATTGTCTTTTTACTGCACAGCCACGACACCAATTAGAAAAGGTGAAGTTTAATGACATCCCATTTTCAACCCCATCTAGTTCATTTCCTAACCCTAAAGTATGAGGACTGTTATTTTTACCTATTGGATCCTCAATAACTATCCGTATACCCTCACTATTTTCTGTGCATTCACACCAACAAGTAAAAGTTAAACCAGATTCAGATTCCCAAGAGGATTCAATAGCACTTTGCACCCAACTTCTTTCGAGATTATTACCTTCACTTGGGTTTTCCCAACAGACTGGTATACTCCTGCTATCCCATAATGCTAATTTTAGTGGATATGCATTAATTTGTTGAGAATAACATTTGTTGACAGCAAATAATATTATAAATAATAATAAGGTATTAAATAACTTGAGCATGATTGAAATTTTCTCAAATCTATTTTTTTTCAGAATATAAAAATATCCCCACTAATAGGTATTTTTCACTATAAGTAATTAAAACAAGAATAAACAAATATCAGCTCTCTAGTATGCATTCCAACAATCAATCAAAATCCTTTTCCTGAAAACATTATCTTCACATTCTACACCTAACACATTATGCCCAAAAACCATTCACAGCAATCTTGGGTTGCTATGTTAATTGAAATGGTGGAAGTCTTTTTTACCAGTTTTCGCCAAAGTAAACGAGGTAGAACGTGGCACCAACATGTGGTGCCTTATAAAACTGTTTGGGCCGTACGGCGCGAAGGGAATGAACGTATTACTTCTAAGCATAGATTACAACTCACCGCTATCAACAAAGCCAAAAGACTAGCTCGTAAATACAAGGCAGATGTCATTATCCATCGAGAGGATGGCACAATACGGAATCGTATAAATTATGAGTAAGTACTAGTATTATTTAGATACCCTTTATGCTTTAATTAAGTTATAAGTTATAGGTGCAAGTATAAAAAGTTCTCGATACAAAACCTCTTTCAGGGTTTCACTCGAACTGACAATTGTTTTCAAAAATAAACGCGCTGCCACTTCGAGTGTTTACATTACGCGACAGCAGAAATGAAAATGTATCGAGAAGCTTTCATGTTCCAAAGTGTTCTCGATACTAAACCTCTTGCAGGGTTTCACTCGAACTGATTATATAGGCAACCTCTGCAAAAAGAACTAAAACTCATATTTCTTCTCCACCGCATATCGCAACAACTCGCCCGCACCACTTAAGCCCAGTTTACGAATCATGTTTTTACGATGGGTGTCTACAGTGCTTTTACCAATAAAGAGTTCATCCGCAATTTGATGACTGGTATGCCCATTACCTATTAATTGTAAAATTTCCCGTTCACGGGCACTGAGTATGCTTTTAGTGCTATTCTTTTCTCCATCGGGAATATGAATTTTTTTATCGTAGTATGTTTTGTTCTCGTAGACGGTACGTATAGCTTCCAAAACCACATCTAAGCTGCTATTTTTTAAAATATAACCATGGGCACCAGCGGCTAGCATTTGCTGTACGGCATCATCTTGATCGAACATGGTAAAAGCAACTATTCTAGT
>JAHDDQ010000015.1:0-23994 GCA_020629275.1 Tenacibaculum sp.
AATGAAGCAATCTGTGTATTGTAAAAACGAGAGTACATTTCATAAACTAAAGATTACTTCGTCGTTTCCTCCTCGTAATGACGTGAGAAAATCATCATTGCAAATAGAACGTAGTAAAATGAAGCAATCTGTGTATTGTAAAAACGAGAGTAGAATTCAAAGACTAAAGATTACTTCGTCGTTTCCTCATCGTAATTACGTTAAACATTAAAAACCCAACCTTCTAATAAGTCCTTCCATAACGGATTCTCATCGTTAATTAACTTCTCTTTCTTATTTCTGCTTCCTGATTTTAATTGTTTTTCTCTCTCTATTGCTTCTTCTATTGATTGAAATACTTCAAAATACACTAATTTATCGCAGTTATATTTATATGTAAAACCTTTATGTTTTCTGGTTTTGTGTTTATAAACTCTTCTTAATAAATCAGATGTAACTCCGATGTATATGACTGTATTATTTTTATTTGTTAAAAAATAGACACTTATCTTTTTCATATTTTAAACATAATAAAAATATCCGTCATTGCGAATAGAACGTAATGGAATGAAACAATCTTTTAAATTTAATATACAAACAGAAAAAATGGATTTAAAACGATTGACAGAAAAACTAATTATAATTTGAATTGACATTAAAACCTTATTGTGTAGTTTTTAAAGGAATATGAATAATTACCTTGGTTCCTTTACCTGAATTTATTTTGAAACTTCCCTTTAACTTATCTATCCTCGATTTTATATTATTTAAACCAATTCCCTCAAGTCTTACACCTTTTTCTTTTTTGAAGCCTATGCCATTATCTGCCATTTCAATAATCAAATCTTGGTTATCGCTTTTAATAGTTAATATTACATGTTTTGCTTTTGCATGTTTTATTGTGTTTTGTAATAATTCCTGAATAATTCTATACAAATTGTGTTTAATTTCTTCGGCTACATTGTTCCATTCAACATTAGTACAAAAAGACTTAGTAACTGTAAATCCTCCTATATCACTTTTATCTTTCAAGAGCTTGTTAAGTATGCTTATGAAGGTCTCAGCGTTTTTCTTGAGTGGATGACTTAGTGCATGGGAAACTTCTCTTATTTCTTTTTCTATTTCTTGGAGTTCGTCTAAAAAATTATTATACTTTTTCAATGCTTCTTTTTCTCCTACCACTTTTACAAAACCTAATCCGAATCGAGTTCCAAATAATCTTCCTAAAATTCCGTCATGCAATTCTTTTGCTATTCTGTCTCGTTCTTCATATGTTGCTTGAGTTTTCTGCAACTCTGACTGGTATAATAACTTTCTTCGTTTTAACACAAAAAATAAAACACTAATTAATAAACCTAAAAAACTAACTAAGGCAACTAACCAACTTATAGTTGTTTCTTGTTTTTGCTTGATAATTTTAGCTTCATGTTCTTCATTCTGTTTTTTTAAAGATTCATTTTCTTTTTCTTTTTTATCTGTTTCATATCTAATCTTGGCAAATTGATTTTTTAACAATCGTTCTTGCTGAAATAAACTATCGTTTAATGTAATATACTCTTTTAGGTATTCTTTTGATTTTTTACCTGTAGTAGTTTCTGAAAGTAAATACAATGCTTCTAACCAACGTTTATTGTTATGGGTTTTTTTTGCATATTTTAAAGCTTTAAATGTATAATCTTGAGATCTTTTTATTTCATTATTATCTTTATAAAAAAAGGCGATATTTAAATAAGTTGTGCTTACATTATAAAAGCTACTCATTGAATTTCTAATATTTAAAACCTTGATGTAATTCTTTATAGGCTCTTTTTCTTTTCGTAAAACATATTTACTAAATGTAAAGTTTTCAAATAATAAGCAATAGTGCAATGGATACTTTTGTTTTATTTTGTGAAAAGCTAACCCTTCTCTAAAATACTCTAATGCTTTCTTCTGTTTATTTTGACGTTGATATGATAACCCCATATTGTTTATTATATACAAAAAAGTAGTCTCTTTTCTTTTTGATTGATCTGTTAGAGTATTTGCTTTGAGAGCTAACTTGTAAAACTTTGATGATTCTTTATTCTTATTAATTTCCATTGAAATTAATCCTAAGTTATTATATATGTTTGCTAAGTATTTGTATGACTTAATTGGCTCTAAATACTGCAAAGCTTCTATTGAACTAACCTCACTACCTAAATAATCTTTTGCTTCTCTTTGAATGTTTGATAAACTTAGTAACCTTCTTCCCACCTCTAATGAATCATTTAATTTCTTTGATATACTTTTAGATTTGTGATAATAATAAAAAGCACTATCCTTTTTGTACTTTAATTCATTATACATAGCTTTATATTGAAAATATTTAGCTAATAAAGTAGAATCATTTGTTTCAGTATATAAGGAATCTATTTGTACTGTAATACTACTTAACTTTTTTACATCTTTTTTAAAATACGACTGTATACCTTCCCTTATCAAAAATGTTTTCAATGAATCTGATGACGTACTTTGCTTCAATTGCGCTGTAACAATAATAGAAAAGCTAAAAAGGAAATAAACAATTAATTTCATTGAGCACTTTTTAAAAGAAACTTAAAAATAAAGTTTTTTATGGAAGCATGAATAATTAATTTATTATATGTAAAAGGTTCAGTTATAAATAAGCAAGTTATTTCGTCCTGACTCCTAATCGTCATTGCGAATGGAACAAAGTGGAATGAAGCAATCTGTATATTATAAAAACGAAAGTAGAATTCAAAAAATAAAGATTACTTCGTCGTTTACTCCTCGTAATGACCTTAGAAAATCGTCATTGCGAATGGAACAAAGTGGAATGAAGCAATCTGTGTATTAAAAAAACGAAAGTAAAATTCAAAAAAATAAAAGATTACTTTGTCGTTTACTCCTCGTAATGACCTTAGAAAATCGTCATTACGAATGAAACAAAGTGGAATGAAGCAATCTGTGTATTGTAAAAACGAGAGTACATTTCATAAACTAAAGATTACTTCGTCGTGACTCCTGATAATTACGCTAGTCTATTATAATTTCACTTTACAAAACAAATCCCATAATACAACACCACAACTTACCGAGATATTTAATGAATGTTTTGTTCCTAATTGTGGTATTTCAATACAGCCATCTGAAGCAAAAATAACGTCTTGCTGAACACCTTTTACTTCGTTTCCGAAAACTACAGCATATTTCTGATTTTGTTCAGTAGAGAATTCATTTAACATTGTACTATTCTCAGCTTGTTCAATACTTAGAACTTTTATATTTTCGCCCTTAAGCTTTTTAACTAGCGTAAGTGTATCTTCAACATGTTCCCATACTACAGAATCTGTTGCGCCTAAGGCAGTTTTATGAATTTCTTTGTTAGGTGGTGTTGCTGTGATTCCGCACAAAT
Organism: Tenacibaculum sp.; assembly: GCA_020629275.1. Classification (GTDB taxonomy): domain Bacteria; phylum Bacteroidota; class Bacteroidia; order Flavobacteriales; family Flavobacteriaceae; genus Polaribacter. The sequence goes on from JAHDDQ010000015.1 coordinate 3,380, forward strand.
ATATTTTCTCTATTAAAAAAGCATCAGATGTTCTAAATACAGAACCTATATTGTTTAAACTACGAACATTATCCAATACTACAATTAACGGTGTTTTTTTCGCTTGCTTAAACTCATCAATTGATTTTCTCCCTAATTCATTATTCTTTAGTTTTCGCATTTTCCTTCTATTTTAAAACGTCATTTCGTTTGAAACAAAGCAATCTGTTCTTCACAAATAGGCTACTTCGTGGCTGTTGCTTCTCTTAATTGCTTTTATTTTTAAATAATCATATTCTAATGTCAATTACCAGTTTATTATGAGCTGTTAAGCGACTATTTTCTATCTTCGCAAAACTAACTTAAAAATTGATACTCTTGGCAAAATCAAAGGCAAAAAAGGTTACTCCATTAATGCAACAGTACAATGGAATTAAGGCTAAATACCCTGATGCTATGTTGCTTTTTCGTGTAGGTGATTTTTATGAAACCTTTGGTGAAGATGCCGTGAAAGCTTCTGAAGTTTTAGGGATTATTCTAACAAAACGAGGAGCTGGTAGCGAGAGTGAAACTGCTTTAGCTGGTTTTCCACATCATTCTTTAAACACCTATTTACCGAAGTTAGTTAAAGCAGGTCATAGGGTTGCTATTTGCGATCAGCTAGAGGATCCAAAAATGACCAAAAAAATTGTAAAACGTGGTGTTACTGAGTTAGTAACTCCCGGAGTTGCTTTAAATGACGAGGTTTTACAATCTAAAACTAATAATTTTTTAGCAGCGATTCATTTTGATAAAAAACAATTAGGTGTTTCTTTTCTAGATGTTTCGACAGGTGAGTTTTTAATTGCTCAGGGAGATATAACTTATATAGATAAATTACTACAAAACTTCTCTCCAAGTGAAGTGCTAGTTCAAAAACAATATAAACAACAGTTTTTAGAGGCTTTTACCAATAGGTTTCATACCTTTTATTTGGAAGATTGGGTGTTTCAAAAAGATTATGGTTACGAAACGCTTATTAGTCATTTTAAAGTAAAAACACTACAAGGTTTTGGTGTTGAAGAATTGGTCTCTGGTATTGTTGCTGGTGGTGCTATAATGTATTATTTATCTGAAACACAACATAATAAAATAGATCATATACAATCGATTAGCAGAATTGCTGAAGATTTATACGTATGGATGGATAGGTTTACAGTTAGAAATTTAGAATTATATGGCGGAAATTCTGTGAATTCTGTTTCTTTATTGAATGTAATTGACAAAACTATTTCACCGATGGGTGGTCGTTTATTGAAGCGTTGGTTAGCACTTCCTTTAAAAGACTTAAAACCTATTCAACAACGACAAGAACAAGTTCAGTTTTTAATTGATAATGAAGATTTCTTTGATATTATTACATATCAATTAAAGCAAATATCCGATTTAGAACGTTTAATTTCTAAGGTGGCTACTGGTAAAGTTTCTCCTAGAGAGGTTGTGTTACTAAAGAATTCGTTGAAAGCTATTCATCCTATAAAAAAAGCAGCTGAAGCAACAAAAAATGCTACAGTAAAAATGATTGGTTCTTTAATCAATGATTGTAACGAGCTTATTGATAAAATTTCATCAACTTTATTTGATGAAGCTCCTGTAAACATTAACAAAGGAAATGCTATAGCCAATGATGTTTCTTCTGAATTAGATGAGCTTCGCGGTATTGCTAATTCTGGTAAAGAATATTTAGATAGTATGTTGGCTCGCGAGACAGAACGCACTGGTATTCCGAGTTTAAAAATAGCTTTTAATAATGTTTTTGGTTACTATATTGAAGTTCGAAATACCCACAAAGATAAAGTGCCTGAAGAATGGGTTCGTAAACAAACTTTAGTAAATGCTGAACGTTATATTACTGAAGAACTGAAAGAGTATGAAACAAAAATTTTAGGTGCCGAAGATAAAATTCAGTCTTTAGAAACAGAACTATTTGCAGAATTGATTCAATTTATCATTCAATATGTTCAAGACGTACAAAGTAATGCACAATTAATTGCACAGTTAGATTGTTTACTTTCGTTTGCCAACTTAGCTAAAGATAATAATTATGTACGCCCTATTATCGACAAAACGACTGATATAGATATAAAAAATGGACGTCATCCTGTTATCGAAAAACAGCTCCCGTTAGGTGATGAATATATTGCAAATGATGTACTTTTAAATCGAGTTGAGCAACAAATAATTATGATTACTGGACCCAATATGTCTGGTAAATCTGCCATACTTCGTCAAACAGCATTAATAGTTTTATTAGCTCAGATGGGAAGTTATGTTCCTGCTGAACATGCACGCATTGGTTTGGTTGATAAAATATTTACTCGTGTTGGTGCAAGCGATAATATTTCTATGGGAGAATCTACATTTATGGTAGAAATGAATGAAACTGCTTCTATTTTAAATAATATTTCTGAACGAAGTTTAGTTTTATTAGATGAAATTGGACGCGGTACTTCAACTTATGATGGAATTTCTATTGCTTGGGCTATTGCTGAATATTTACATGAACACCCTTCTAAAGCTAAAACATTATTTGCTACGCATTACCATGAACTTAATGAAATGACAAGTACTTTTGAGCGTATTAAAAACTTTAATGTCTCTGTTAAAGAATTAAAGGATAGTATTATTTTCTTGCGTAAACTTGTACATGGTGGAAGTAACCACAGCTTTGGAATTCATGTAGCTAAATTAGCTGGTATGCCAAATTCTGTTATTCGAAAAGCAAATAAAATTCTAAAACAACTAGAAGAAAATCACTCTCATAAAGAGGTTGAAGAAACATTGAAGAACGTACAGCACGACGACTTACAAATGAGCTTCTTTCAATTAGATGATCCTCTATTAGAAGAACTTCGCGATGAAATTTTAACTACAAATATCGATACGCTTACTCCTATTGAGGCTTTAATGAAGTTAAATGAAATTAAACGAATGTTAGTGAAGAAAAAATAATTAATGTAAATCTTAAAAAAAGTCTTTTACGAATAATAGTTTTGGGCGTAATTATTTATTACATGTGTATATGAGGTGTTTTTACAAAAGGTTTTTGTATTTTCGTTATCCTTTTAAAATATCATTGGTACTTATACGATCTAAGAATACTTATTTTACATTGTCTCCTATTAAACCCTTAATAAAATAGACGACCAAAAACTGAATACTAATTTATATGTAAAGTTTTAATCCTTAAATCGTATGCATACCAAATTCACCTTAATTTATATATTTTATAAAAGTATTTATACGATCTAAGGATAATTATCGACTTTGTCTCCCATTAAACCCTTAATAAAATAGACGACTGAAAACTAAATATTAAAGTCTTCATGTGAACCTTAATCCTTAAATCGTATCTATACTTAACTCAAAATAATTATTCTATATTTTTAATCTTCTAAGAACGTGCATAACCATAGTATTTAAACTACTACTACACAACCACATCTTATTCTAAATTTCTTATACAATATTCTTCATTAGTACATTTACAATATTTGCTATTGTAAATATGTAAAAAAACTAAACTTAAAGAAGGGAGATAAATACTCTCTTCTGCAAGAGAAACAAACCCGAAATGCTCATTCATAATTATAAAGAAAAGAGCAAACCAACTCATCCATAATGCATACTTCATCCAGTTTTTAGTTGTTGCCTTTGTCGATTTATAAATAGCAAAAAAAGAGATAATTAAAAACAGATAGTCAACAGTGCTCCACCAACCTGGTGTTGCTGTACAACAACCTAAAGAGTGCGATTGAGCAATAAATAAAAAAGGAGTTAAAACACAGTGAATTAAACAAAGTCCACTTGATAAAGCTCCTAATATATCCGATTTTTGTTCTAATACCATCGATTTTTTTTAACTTAGTATTTTACGGGGCTAAAATACATTATTTATTTTATTGCAACAAAGTTGCGTTAATATTATTTTATGGGAATCACTAGAAAAACAAAAGCTGTAAAAAAAATACTGAGTTTATTCGAACCTTCTGTTTCTGCAGTTTTGGCTGTAGATCTAATAACACAGCTAAAAGAGGAAATGAATAAAACAACTATTTACAGGGTCTTAGATAGACTTGAAAGTGAAGGAATTATTCATTCTTTTATTAGTAATGACGGCTTAAAATGGTATGCTAAGTGTAACAATTGCTCTTCAAAAGAGCATAATGATATACATCCACATTTTCAGTGTACAGTTTGTAAAGAAGTGACTTGTTTATCTGTTGAAGTTAAAATTCCATTAGTTAAAAATTATAGTATTGAAAATGCTTCTGTTTTTTTAGTAGGAAAATGTAGCAAGTGCTCTGATTGATAAATTAAATTTCTACTTTAAGTCTCCCTGGATATCAAGTTTTATTCTTAAGTAAAAAGATTATACCTTTTATAATACTTCACTTAAAGCGTTAGTATTATTATCTTTTAGTTAGAATGCACTAATTATTCCTAATAATAACTAACTTGTATTTACTCAATATTATATCCGTAATGTTCTCTTATAGTATCCTAATCGTCTCTTATTTTAACTATTTTCATTACTCCTTAATTAATTCCAAATACACTGAAAAATTGAGCTTAACAATGAATACTAAAAGATGGACTTAAAGCCATGAATAATAATTATTTTTGATGTTTAAAATTTCTTATGAAGCATAATATCAGTTTTAAACATATTAATAAACTTGCTATTCCTGCATTAATTACTGGTGTTGCTGAGCCTTTACTTTCTACAACCGATCTTGCTATAGTTGGTAATATTCAAGAAAATGCTACAGAAAGTATAGCTGCTATTGGTATAGTTGGTGCTTTTTTATCTATGCTGATATGGGTTTTTGGTCAAATACGAAGTGGTATTTCTTCTATCGTTTCTCAATATGTTGGTGCTGATAAAATTGATAGTATTAAATCACTACCTGCTCAAGCTACAGTAATTATCGTATCCATAAGTATGCTAATTTTAATGATTAGTTATCCGTTTGCTAAAGAAATATTTCAGTTCTATAATGCTTCTGGAGAGGTATTAAATTATGCTGTTTCTTATTATAAAATTCGTGTTTTTGGCTTTCCTTTTACATTATTTACCATAGCTGTTTATGGAACCTTCCGTGGTTTACAAAACACCTTTTATCCAATGTTAATAGCTATCACAGGAACCGTAATTAATATTTTTTTAGATATTATTTTAGTTTACGGTATTGATGGTTACATTATGCCAATGCACATAGAAGGTGCGGCATATGCAAGTGTTATTGCTCAAATAATAATGGCTTTAATTTCTATAATTTTACTCTATAAAAAAACCACTATTTCTTTACGTTTTACATTACCTTTTCATAAAGAAATACCTCGTTTTATTACTATGGTACTAAACTTATTTGTAAGAACTATAGCTTTAAATGTTGCACTGTATTTCGGTACTTCCTACGCCACTTCTTATGGTAATGAATATATTGCTGCATATACTATAGGTCTTAACTTGTGGCTAATGGGTGCATTTATTATTGATGGCTACGCTTCCGCTGGTAATATTTTATCTGGAAAACTATTAGGTGCTAAAGCATACAGTTCACTTGTACAGTTAGGAAATAAATTAATTATTTATGGGTTTTTACAAGGCCTTATACTAACAATTTTAGGTTTTATTTTATATCAGCCTATAGGTAAATTGTTTACACAAGAACCAGAAGTACTACGAGAGTTTTACACTATTTTTTGGATTGTTTTAATTATGCAACCCTTTTGTTCTTTAGCTTTTATTTTTGACGGAATGTTTAAAGGATTAGGGGAAATGAAGTTTCTAAGGAATCTGTTGTTAATAACAACTGGTGTGGTATTTATTCCTGTATTACTATACCTAGATTCTTTAAATTATAAATTACATGCTATTTGGATAGCCTTCTTTTTATGGATTATAGCCAGAGGTGTTCCTCTTATCGTAATGTTCAGGAAGAAGTTTTTAAAACTTGCACAGGAAGTGTAATTTCTATTAAATTTTCACCAAATGAACTTCAGTAAACATTGTGATTTATGTGATTATCAAAAAGTAAATTTAACGATAGGAACAACTTGTGGATTAACAAACTTAAAACCTAGTTTTAAAGATACTTGCGTTGATATTAATTTAGACCTGAAGCTTCTAGAAAAATTAGAAGTTCTATCTATTGAAATTGAAAAAACACGCAGAAAAGAAAAATCAATTCACAGTAAATTCTACATTTCTATATTTATCGGTTTTATTTTAATAATCACAGGGTTCTATTACAGTAAATTTACTTACAATACTATCAATTCTCTTTATTTAATCTACTTTTTTATAGGTTCTGGAATCTCGTTTTGGATACTAGCTTATAAAGCACTAAATAAATACAGAGGAAGTCTCGAAATCGTAAATACAGAAAAAGAAAGCATAGATAAACTACTTCACAAATACCAAGTTACTTATAGTTCGAACATAGAATTTGGTGAGCAACATCATGGTATTCAAGAAGTATTGGTAGAATTGGAATTAAGAACGAATACCTTAAAACGTATCACTTCAAACTATAAAATTGACTGTTAATATTTAGTTTTTAATAGGGCACACTAAATCTCTTTTTCAAAAACTATTTTACGTTGTTCTTTTTCATTAGTGTAAACCTGTGTAATATCGAATCCGTTCTGTATGTTTAATATAATCATTGGCTTAAAGCAATTCATAGATTTTGTTCTCAATATTGTATACCCCATATTCTTCACTAAAAATTCTTGTTTCTCGGCTAATAGTTTTGCAATTCCTTGTCTTCTGTATTTTGGTAAAACTCCTCCAACCCAACTATAAAAAGTTGTCTCATTATAACGATAACCTATTTTAAAAGCTATTAAACTTTGACTATCATAAGCTAAGACAGCTACTATATTTTCTTTGGTAGTCATTCTATCTTTAAAAAATGGTACTGCTGCGTCTTCAAATAGTAAACAATATAAACGTGTAAGTTCTTCTAATTCTTTAGGTTTAGGAAAACCTTCGATGTATTTAAAAGTTAGTTTTTGATCTTCCATAATTTCTCAAAAAATAAAATTATTTTTGAAGAAACAACTAAATAATGACAACAACTAGGCCTAACGGAAGTTTATATACAAAAATTGAAAATAAAATAGCTACAATTGAATTTGGACACCCAGCTAGTAATTCTTTTCCTAGTGAATTATTAAATCGATTGGCTAATGAATTTCATAAATTATCTGAAAATAAAACAGTTTCGGTTATTATATTAAAATCAGAAGGAGAAAGAGCTTTTTGTGCTGGTGCTTCATTTGATGAGTTAGTAGCTATTGATAACCTTAAAGACGGAAAAGCTTTCTTCTCTGGCTTTGCAAATGTTATTAACGCCATGCGAAAGTGTACAAAACTTGTTATTGGACGAATACAAGGAAAAACAGTTGGAGGTGGTGTTGGTTTAGCCGCTGCTTGTGATTATGCACTAGCTACTGAAGCTGCTGCTATAAAACTATCAGAATTAACTATAGGTATTGGACCCTTTGTAATTGCTCCAGCTGTAAAACGTAAAGTGGGTATTAGTGGTTTAGCTGAGCTAACACTAGATGCAACGAGTTGGAAAAATGCATACTGGGCAAAAGAAAAGGGCTTGTATGCTAGAGTTTTTGAAAATATTACTGAGCTTGATAAAGAAACTAAAATATTGTCTGAAAAATTAGCTTCATATAATCCTGATGCTTTATTCGAAATGAAAAAAACACTTTGGTCAGACACCGAAAATTGGGATGAATTATTAATTGAGCGTGCTGAAACATCTGGTAAATTAGTACTTTCGGATTTTACAAAAACAGCCCTATCTAAATTTAAAAAGTGATTAAAGTAGTTAAAACAGACTCTAAAGATGAAGATTTTATTGCATTGGTTAAAGATTTAGATGCCTTTTTAGCTATAACTGATGGTGAAGATCATTCATTTTACAATCAATTTAATGCGTTAGATCATATTAAATATGTGCTCGTTGCTTATTATAATCATGTTCCTGTAGGTTGTGGCGCTATTAAGCAATACGATACAAACACAATGGAAATTAAACGAATGTTTACTACAGAAAAAAGTAGAGGAAAAGGTATTGCTTCAAAAATTTTAAGTGAATTAGAACGTTGGGCCAGCGATTTATCTTTTGAAAAGTGTATTTTGGAAACAGGTATTCGACAGGTAGAAGCGATAGCTCTGTACAAAAAGAATAACTATACAATTATTAAAAATTATGGGCAATACTCTGGTATGAAAGAGAGTATTTGCTTTGAAAAAAAATTAAAACAACATGGATAATTATTTATTTTTAGTCTTAGCTATTGGCTTAGTCATCGTATACTTTTATAATAAGTTTAGAAATAGAAGATAATTATGTGAAAAAAATTAACTTTTTTGCAATCTTATTGTTTTTATTTCTTGCTTTAATATTTACTGAACCAATCAAAGTGTGTATCCATAATTGAAGTTTTGTTTTCACTTATATGTGTAACAAGCTCTTTAGCTACATTAGATAAATTTTTGGAACTTAACCAAATTAAATTCCAGTTCGTTACAATTGGTAAATTCTTTACCGGAATTACTTGCAAATCTCCGCTATTAAGTTCGTTCTTAATTCCGATTAAAGGCATAATGGAATACCCTAGTCCTGCAATAACAGCCTGTTTCAAAGCTTCGTTAGATTTCAATTCCATCTTTTTATAAGTAGATATTTTATGTGAAGCTATAAAACGCTCCATAGCATTACGAGTAGCAGAACCTTGCTCTCTGTATATTAATGGTAATTTTTCTATTGTTTTAATTGAAGTAGTAACTTGCGATTGTTGATATTGTTTTCCTCCAATAAGATACAATTTGTTCTCCATTAATTGTATACGATTTATTTTTACATTTTTTGGAATTGTAGAGACCATGGCAAAATCAACCACATTATTTTCAAGAGATTTCATTACTTCTGATTTATTTGTAACATCCATAACCAGATCAACTCCTTTATGTTCCTTCAAAAAACCCGTTAAAAAATAAGGCATAGCATACTTAGCAGTAGATACAATGGCTATTTTAAGTTTTCCCGAAAGTTCTCCCTGAAACGACAAAGCCTTATAGTTAATTGCTGAAACTTCATCGAGTATTTTTTCTGCTGCTAACGCAATTTCTTCACCAAATTCTGTTATATATAACCTTCTACCAATAATTTCAAACAATGGTATTTGAAACTGATCTTGAAATTTTTTTAACTGAATTGATACTGCAGGTTGCGTTAAGAATAACTCTTCAGATGCTTTTGTAACACTCTTTAGCGCTGCTATTTTATGGAATATCTCTAATTGATGTAAAGTATAATTCATAATATTTATTTATGTTTTACATTATAAATATAAATAAAAATATATGAACAATTGCTTAGATATTTGCAGAAATATTTTACAATGAAAAGTATACAACAACAACAGAAACATCAACTTAAATCTAAAGTAATTCATTTAAATTCTAATAGAAAAAAGAAAAATTATGTTCCACTAAATTATTTTCTGATCCTACTAATTTTTTTGTTCTTTATTATTCTATCCTTAAACCATAACAATCTATTTTTAAAAGAAATATTCACATTAACGAGTGTTATAGGTCTACTTTTTATACAAAATACTAACGCAAAAGCATAAACAACTTTTAAACCTCATAAGCCTACATGGACTTACATTTACTCATTGACAATTTAACGAATCCTGCGCTACTTTTCTTTTTTTTAGGTGTAATAGCTGTACAACTAAAAAGTGATTTAAATATACCTGAAAACTCTGCTAAATTTATATCACTTTATCTGCTACTTTCTATTGGTTTTAAAGGAGGTCAAGAACTTTCACATAGTAATTTTAATGCTGAAATACTATGGTCTTTACTATTTGGAATATTCTTGGCAGTTGTAGTTCCTATATACACTTATTTTGTGTTAAGAATAAAATTTAGTGTTGAAAATGCAGGTGCGATTGCTGCCGCATACGGATCTGTAAGTGCTGTAACTTTTGTAACTACTATTTCTTTCTTAGAAATGGAACAAATCGCATTTAGTGGACATATGGTTGCTGTAATGGCTTTAATGGAAGCTCCGTCTATTATGATAGGACTTTTACTAATAACTATATTCAATAAACATAAAAAAGAAATTACTGGAATAGCTCCTAAAAAAGTACTACATCATGCATTAACTAATGGAAGTGTACTACTAATTATCGGAAGTTTAGTTATTGGTTTTTTTGCTAGTGAAGCACAAGCAGAAGGTATCAAACCTTTTACAACGGATATTTTTAAGGGTTTTCTTGCAGTCTTCTTACTAGATATGGGAATTACCAGCGGTAGAAAATTATCTGACTTTATCAAAAAAGGTTGGTTTGCTGTACTTTTTGCCATTGTAATACCTATTATAAATGGTGTTATTGTAGCAATTGTAAGTGGAGGTTTTGTAACAGGTGAAGGTAATCGTCTTTTATTTGCTATACTAGCTGCAAGTGCTTCTTATATTGCTGTACCTGCAGCAATGAAATTAGCAGCACCTAAAGCAAATCCTAGCTTGTATATTTCGATGGCTTTAGCAATAACATTCCCTTTTAATATTACACTTGGAATGCCTTTGTACCTGTATATTATCCATTTATCATAATATTTACTTATACGTAACATAAAATATATAAATATAAATACATGCAAAATATATTACACCTTTGCATTAAAACGTAACATCATGGAAACAACAACAGTAACAACAGTAACACCTGAAACTTTAAAAACAAAACAACAAATAAATCTAATAGATAATGTTTTTACTGCATCTGAGGCTTCTAATATTATTAATGACGTACTTAAAGTTAAAGTAAATTTTCATAAAATTAAGCGTCTTTCAATAACAGAAGGTAATGCAGATGATAAATGTGAATATGATAGTGGTAGAATACATGAATTGCTGAAAGAGCAAGAAATTGCGAAAGATTTCTTCAGTCAGGCAAGATTACAAGGAAAGAAATTAAAAATGACTAGTACTATTCATATTGAAATAGAAGATTAAACTTTCCTTTTTATTTTTTTTTAAGATAATTATCTTATTGTTTCAAATTAAAACTAGAATTGATATTTATAGAAACTGAGACTATTTTGCATATTTTTGTGCAAAGTTTAAAATAAACAATCGCCCTATAGTTCAATTTTATGAATACAATACGAATTACTAAACAATTTAATTTTGAAACTGGTCATGCTCTTTATGGTTATGATGGTAAATGTAAAAATGTACATGGACATAGCTATAAACTTTCAGTAACGGTTATTGGTTCACCTATTACGGATACTAATAATGTTAAATACGGAATGGTAATTGATTTTGGTGACTTAAAAAAGATTGTTAAAGAAGATATTGTTGATGTTTTCGATCATGCAACTGTATTCAATAAAAATACACCACATTTAGAACTTGCTTTAGAACTCCAAAAAAGAGGTCATGATGTAATTTTAGTAGATTATCAACCTACTAGCGAAATGATGGTTATTGATTTCGCTGAAAAAATCAAAAAACGTTTGCCTGAAAATATAAAGCTTCATGCTATAAAACTTCAAGAAACTGAAACAAGTTTTGCTGAATGGTTTGCTAGCGATAATTAAACTGATACGATACTTACTAGTACACTAATAAACAAAAAGTTGCTATAAGTATCGTATTGTTTATTTTTATTTACCATTAAATGTATTCATCGTATTTGCTAGGCCTCCTGTTATGAATGAAGTTACTGCTTTAACACTTGTAGGAATGCGTTCTATTAGTTCACTTTCTTCTTCTTTACCCCACTTTCCAAGAACAAAATCTACCTGTCTTCCTTTACTATAACTTGCACCTACTCCAAATCTAAATCTAGGATATGTTGCTGTGTTTAGCTTTTCTTGGATATCTTTTAATCCGTTGTGCCCTCCTGCACTGCCTTTTCCTTTTATCCGAATTGTTCCAAAATCAATATGTATATCGTCAGTAATAATTAACATATTTTCTGGTTGGATATTTTCTTTCTTCATCCAATACAAAACAGCTTTTCCGCTTAAATTCATGTACGTACTAGGTTTCAAAACAAAAACTGTTTTCCCTTTAATTTTCAGTTTTGCTAAATCACCTAATTTCTCCGTTTCAAACTTTTCTTCGTACGCTGTTACAAAAGCGTCAACTACTTTAAATCCTATATTATGACGTGTTTCATCATACTGCTCACCAATATTTCCTAACCCTACAATTAAAAACTTCTTCATTATTTCCTCTGGAATTTCTTTCGTTTTACTTAATAATTTTTTCAAAAATACGAGTATTGACATAACTATGACAATCAATTTACATTCGATACAAATCTATAAAGAAGTAAAATACTTAAGCTTATTATCTACATAAATCTAACTTATCTTATTAGATCTTTCATTTATCTGACTAGTTTTACCATTCATCGATAAATAAACTGTTGCATCTACTGTTTATAGTACCTTAGTAGTATAATAATAAATTTGGTAATATTCAGAGGAGGTTTATAGTTTGGAGGAACTGTAAAAAAAGAGAGTCGATCAGTGATCGACTCTCTTTTTTATTAAAATATACTTTTTCAAGCGAAACCATACAACTGTATTAATCTTACGTTAACGTTTATTGACCTTATCAACTATTCCTTTTACCGTTTAAAACTTATTCAAGTTACTCATTTTTAGTACATTGTATATGTTACGTAAGTTTATAGTTCGGGGGGACTATAAATCAAAAAAGAAGGAGTCGTTTAATGAACGACTCCTTCTTGTATTACGCTTGTTATTATAATTGCTATACTACAAATCAAATTTTATTCCTTGAGCTAAAGGAAGTTCTGTTGTATAATTTATAGTGTTTGTTTGACGGCGCATATAAACTTTCCATGCATCTGAACCAGATTCGCGACCTCCACCAGTTTCTTTTTCACCACCAAAGGCACCACCAATTTCTGCTCCTGAAGTACCAATATTTACATTTGCAATTCCACAATCTGAACCTGCAACAGACAAGAAACGTTCTGCTTCACGAAGGTTATTGGTCATTATTGCTGAAGATAAACCTTGTGCAACTCCGTTTTGTAAAGCAATTGCATTTTCAACATCTCCTGTATATTTCAATAAATATAAAACTGGGGCAAAAGTTTCATGCTGAACAATATCATAATAGTTTCCTGCTTCTGCTATTGCTGGCTTAACATAACATCCACTTTCATAACCTTCTCCTTCCAATACACCACCTTCAACAATAATGTTTCCTCCTTCTGCAACTACTTTTTCTAATGCCTTTTTATACATATCAACAGCTGCAGTATCGATTAATGGACCTACATGATTATTTTCATCTAAAGGATTACCTATACGTAATTGTTTGTAAGCGTCAACAACAGCATTTTTAACTTTATCATAAACTGAATCATGAACAATTAACCTACGAGTAGATGTACAACGTTGACCAGCTGTTCCTACTGCACCAAATACAGCTCCAATAACAGTCATTTTAATATCTGCATCTGGAGTAACTATAATTGCATTATTTCCTCCTAACTCTAATAATGATTTACCTAAACGTCCTGCAACTTCTTTCGCTACAATTTTACCCATTCTTGTAGAACCTGTAGCTGATATTAAAGGTACTCTAGTATCTTTTGAAAGGTATTCTCCTACTACATAATCTCCATTAATTAAACATGAAATTCCTTCTGGTAAATCATTTTCTTTTAATACTTCTGCAATAATATTCTGACATGCTACTCCACATAATGGTGTTTTCTCAGAAGGTTTCCAAACGCATACATCACCGCAAATCCACGCTAAAGCTGTATTCCAAGCCCACACTGCTACAGGAAAATTAAACGCTGAAATTATTCCTACAACTCCTAACGGATGGTATTGCTCGTACATTCTATGCCCTGGCCTTTCAGAATGCATTGTTAAACCATGTAATTGACGTGATAAACCTACAGCAAAATCACAGATATCTATCATCTCCTGAACTTCTCCTAGTCCTTCTTGGTAACTTTTACCCATTTCATAAGAAACTAGTTTTCCTAAAGCTTCCTTCTTCTCACGAAGTTTTTCACCAAACTGACGAACAACTTCTCCTCTTTGAGGTGCTGGAAGGACTCTCCATGTTTTAAATGCTTCAGTAGCACTTTTCATTACACTTTCGTAGTCGTCTTTTGTTGAAGATGTTACTTTTCCTATTAACTTTCCATCAACTGGAGAATAACTTTCAATAATTTCTCCGTTAGAAAACCATTTAGACCCTGTAGAAGTTCCTTCATTTATTTCTTTCAACCCTAAAGTACTTAGAGCTTCTTTGATACCAAAATCTGCCATTTTGTATTTACGTTTTAGTTGTTTAAATTGAAAATCAAATTTACAAATAAATCATCAACAAAAAATTAAACAAAACACTTGTTTTTTGTTTAAAATCAAACTTATTATGAAGAATTTTATATTTACTCTCTTTCTTGCTACAATTATCTTTGGTTGTAAATCAAAAAATCAAGAAGAAAATCAGAAAAACAAAAAAATTAACGAGTTTGCTATTATCATACATGGTGGTGCTGGAACTATTCTTAAAAAGAATATGACACCTGAAAAAGAAAAAGCTTATCAAGAAAAATTAGAAGAAGCAGTGCGTAAGGGTTATGAAATTCTTAAAAATGGTGGTTCGAGTGTTGATGCCGTTGAACAAACAATACAAGTTATGGAAGAAAGTCCTTTATTTAATGCTGGTAAAGGTGCAGTTTTTACTCACGATGGTGCTAATGAACTAGATGCTTCTATTATGACAGGACATGATTTGAACGCTGGTGCTGTTGCTGGTGTTAAAAATGTAAAAAGCCCTATTGCTTTAGCCCGAAAAATCATGACAAACTCTGATCATGTTTTACTTTCTGGTAAAGGTGCTTCCGAATTTGCAAAAAAAGAAGGTTTAACACTCGTTGACTCTAGTTATTTCTATACTGAGAAACGATTTAAATCGCTTCAACGTGCTAAGGAAAAAATGAAATTAGAGTTAGATCATGATGATAAATCTGCCTTTTACGATAGTGATATTAAGGATTATAAATATGGAACTGTTGGTTGTGTTGCCTTAGACAAAAAAGGAAATATTACGGCTGGAACTTCTACTGGAGGAATGACAAATAAGCGTTGGAATAGAATCGGAGATTCACCTATTATTGGTTCTGGAACCTATGCTAATAATGAAACGTGCGGTGTTTCATCAACAGGTTGGGGTGAATATTTTATTAGAGCTCAAGTTGCACATGATATTTCCGCTTTAATAGCTTATAAAGATCTTACGCTTACTGAAGCTGCTAAAGAGGTAATTCAAAAAAAATTAACAAAATTAGGAGGAACTGGAGGAATTATAGCTCTTGATAAATACGGAAATATGGTCTTTGAGTTTAATACTGCTGGTATGTATAGAGCTTCTATGGATGATCAAGGGAAACTCAATGTGAAAATATACAAGGAATAGTAATTATAATTCTAAAACTGTTCTTTAGTCATTTTCCAGAGGTTAACTTCTTATTTGAAATTAATACTTCCTACAATTGTAGTATGACTTTTTATAAATTTGAAACCTACTTTTTCAAGTGTTTTATTAGTTGCCGCATTTAAGACATATGGCTGATAATAAAGTGTTTTTATTTGTAGGTTTTCAAAATAAAGAGGTAACGATTTATTTCTCGTCTTCTTTCCATAGTAATATACAAGACTCTTTCTTTATTATTAGTGAAACAACTTGTTATGTGAGTTTTTTAAAAAAAGAACACCCTAGATAGAAATTTACTTGCATCTGATCCTATAACTCTTATATGTTCATCAGAAGAGGTATACCAATACTATAGAGGTAGGTTGATATGTTTCTCTTGAAATTTTCTAACTCTTAGTATCTCTTTATTAAAAACTTTTCCATATCACCTTTTTATCAGTAGCCTCGTCAAAAAAATCAGGACAATTATTGGAATTTGGTATCATACCGCCAAAAGTACAAAGCTGTTCCTTATTTGATGTGTATAAGTACGAAACTGCGTCTGCACAATTATAACAACCGTTAACTAAATATACATTCTGATTTTTATATGTGTATTGTGTAATGACTACTTTCGTTGGAAAAGGGCTTTTAGTAGTAGCAGCTATGTATTCCTTAATCCAATTGATTTCTTCTACAGGATTAACGGTGTTTTCTGAACTCTTTTTCTGTTGGCCACAAGAGATCAGTATTAAGAACATAAAATATAATACACCATTTTTCATATTATTTCGAGGGTTTTAGCTAATTTACAATTTAAAATTCATAAGATATACCTGTATAACCACCAAAGGTGTATGATGAGAATTCTGTACTATTCTTAGAAAATGTATTAAAAGGAACTTTTAACATAGGGGTTATATTCAGTTTTATTTTTTTTGATAGTTCAATGTTAAAATCAACACCAATATTACCACTAAAATTTACACTATTAAGGTTTGTTGCTTTTCCTAAGTTTCTATTGCTTAATTGTGATTCAAATGCTACGGAGTTATTTGTTAAAAATAAAGTACTGAATCCTGAGATTATACTTGACTCTAATTTTCTTGATTTAAACACAGTGTATTTAACCTCAACTGGTACTTCTATGTAGCTATATCGCTGTTCTAAACTTCCTTCATTTTTATTAATTCCTCCTCCTGAAGTGAGTGAATCGTTTTCGTCGGATGAATTTACTACAGTGATATTATCTGAAACATTTACGTTAAATTGATTTACATCTGATATTGTACTTCCTGAAAGTATTGCTACATTTTGAGTGTTAAATCCTGTTTCTTGAAGGTGAATTCCTGACTGAATTGAAAATTTTGAATTTAATTTATATGATATAGTAACCCCATATGATATAGATTGATTCCCTTTAACTTTATTGTTTTTTAATTCTTCACTCAGTGCCGATCCTCTTGAAAAAGAGTTAGATGCTATAACTCCAACAGTTGGGGTTACCGACCATTTACTGTATTGTTTTTTAATAGTGTCTTGTTGCTTAGCTCTATTTATTTCAGCGATGAATACATTTTCTTTTTTCGATTCTTCCTGCTTTTCTGCATAATTAATCTTCTTATCTTCTGGTGTATATTCTTCCTTATTACTCTTAACAGAATTTACACTATTTTGTATTCCTATATTATCGTATGAGCTTTTATTCTTGTTTTCTTTATTATCATTTTCTTCTTTAAAAGCCAATTTAGAATCGTTAATACTGTACTCCGAGTTTGCCTTGTTTATAATAGTATTAACCTTAATATTTTCTCTTTTACTCTTTTTTATAATAAGTTCTCCATTATTCCTTTTTGGATTTTTAATTTCATATTCGTTCTCTATTTCAACTTTTTTTAGTTTTATATTTTTTGGAACTGTAACTACATTTGTATCAATAATATCTTCATTGGAGTCTGTAAAAGGAAAAACTAAAACACCAATCACTAATAGCGCAGCAACTCCACTAGACAACCACCAAATAGGTATGATTCTTCTTTTCTTTTTTTGAAGTTTATTTTCAATAGCATTCCAGATTTCCGGAGATGGACTAACTTCTAAATCTCGAAGTTTTTCCTGAAATAAACGATCTATATTTTTTTGTTCCGACATTATGCTTCCTCCTGTTTTTTCTTATACATATCAACCTTCTGTTTTAAAATCATTCTTGCTCTTGATAAGTTAGATTTAGAAGTTCCTTCTGAAATACGAAGTAATTCTGCTATTTCTTTATGAGAAAAATTGTCTAAAACATATAGGTTAAAGACCAAACGATAACGGTCTGGTAATTCCTGAATTAATTCCAATAAGTAATTAATATCTATTTCATCTTCATTTAATTCAACTTCATATTCTTCTGCCACAGTATTATCATCTTTAATGGCATATAGGGTCATCGTATTTCTATACTTTTGTAAAGCTGTATTTATTACGATTCTTTTTAACCAACCTTCAAAAGATCCTTTGTTTTTATACTGATTTATTTTTTTAAAAGCAGTTAAAAAACTGTCTTGTAAAACATCTTCAGCATCTTGATAACTGCTCGAGTACTTTAAACTTACTGCAAAAAGTTTACCTGCATAAAGCTGGTAAACTTGTGTCTGAGCCTGTAAGCTATTTTGCTTACATTCTTGTATGAGTTCTTGAAGATTAATTTGTTCTGGTTTTATTTAAAAATACTATTAATATTTTAACATTGGTGCTCCGTTGGAACATTCAACCTTTATAGGTTTAGCAGGTAAATCACAAGTAGAAATTATTCCCCATTTCTTATTGAACTCATCTTCTAATTTATTATATACTTCTATTTTCTTCAAAAACTTTGAAACGTCTATTGATTTATGATATGCTAAAAAACCTTGGGGTCCACCACATGCTTTCGATCCGTAAGGAGTAAGTAACCAGTCGTCTCCATTAGAACATACAACACTTGTTGCTATAGCTTGGATTTCCTCATAGAGATGTATCAATTCTAAATGATCTTTCTCTTGTTCGGTAAGTTCTCGTTGAAGTACTAATTCATTCTCTGTTAATGAGATTATACTAAAAGCATGAAGTACCATAGGTTCAGTATTATCTATTGTATGGATATTAGCATCGTAAATTTTTAATCTGTTTTCTTGCAGTTTCCAAGTTCCTTCTACAGTAAAAAAAGTTAATGGAGGCGTTCCACAAAACCCTGAAGTTCTTTCTAAGAATGTTGGAAACTCTTCTTTGAAAGTCATTCCATATTGCTCATCTGGTAATTTATACACTCTTTGCAATATGATCTTTTTACCATCGTAAGTAACTTCAGACCAATTCCCTATTAATAAATTATCATCTATTATTATCTCTTTGTTTTCAGAACATGCTAAAAATAATAAGGATATGATTATTGCTAATAGTCTTGTTTTAATATTCATAGTTTTATCGTTTTAAGGTGTATAATACATCGTCAAATTCTAATCCGTAATTAATTTTCAGTGTATCCTCAGACAATGATATTTTTCCTTTTCTATTACCCACTACTAAAATTTTCTCTTCATTTTCTTCTTCAATTGTAAATAAATAAACACCAGTCTCGTTCTTCGAAAAGCCATTTCCTGTAGATATTAATCCCTTTATTGTATTTGTTATGGTTAACTTCTTTTTATTCATATCGAAAACCCAAAGTATTTTACCATATTCGTATGTTGTAGGTTTAGAAAGACTTCCTTGAATTTCGGTCATGTTCCATGTTCCTTGCAACGCTATATCTAAAATTTTTTCTTCATTAGTACAGCTACTTAGAGCTAAATAAAATGCTAGAAAAAATATTGTTTTTCTCATATATTTCATGTTCATAATTATTAGTAGTTATATTTTAATTCTTTAGTCCAATTTTCGATAGCTATACTAAGTTCGTTCTTATCACTAATCTGTAATTCACTAATATTGAACTTAAACTCCTTGGTAAGATAAGCCTGACAAGCTTCTTCATTTTTTAATGCTATCTTTAATAATCTGTTAGGATTATCTGCTGAAATAATACTTGCGTCTATTAATTTTACTTCCCAAGAATCTCCATCACAGCCAGATGCACTTATTTCTAATGTTAATATATCCTTATCTATCCAAGCCTCCTTTACTGTATAATTGTCTGTCTTAACAGATTCATATAGCTTTTTATCTATAAGTACTTCTGGTGTTGTAGGCCATAATAATTTCCTATTAACTGCTTTATTAAAAAAATCTGGACATGAATTAAGTCCCATAATTCCACCGAATTCACATATCTTTTCACCTTTACAGTTATATACTATTTGCTGACTATCATTACAACTAACACAATCATCGATGTAGTAAACATTCTCTCCATTAAAATTATACTGATAAATTTCTTTTCTTGATAAGGAAGCTGTCTGTTGAAAACTTTCTTTTATTCTTTTTAACCACGCTAAATCCTCTGTAGGATTATCTCTTTCACAAGTATTAATTCCTTTTTGTTCCTTCGAACTGCATGCTGTTATGACAATACAAATGATTATGGCTTGTAATAAATTTCTCATTATTTTTTATCTCATTTACTTATTAGATGTAGTTTTTGTAATAAGGTTGCGTCAAATACTCTTATTTTTGTGTTACGAATGCTGAATACAATTTTTAACATACAATCTGAAGAAGAGTTTTCTAAAGTTGCACTAACCGTTTTCAAATATCAGTTTGAAAACAATCCTGTGTACCGTTCTTACTGCGATTTATTATACATCCATCCTGGCGATATAAAACAGGTTGAAGAAATTCCTTTTTTACCTATTCAGTTCTTTAAATCTCATAAAGTAATTTCTAAGTATACAAATGTTTCTCAAATCTTTACAAGTTCTGGTACAACAGGAACTAATGTGAGTAAACATTATGTAACAGCTCTTAATTGGTATGAAGAAAGCTATATAAAGGGCTTCGAACATTTTTATGGAAATATTGAAGATTACACAATCTTGGCTTTGCTACCAAATTATCTTGAACGTGTCTTCGTTAATCTATATGGTTAACGATTTA
>JAHDDQ010000015.1:24004-55590 GCA_020629275.1 Tenacibaculum sp.
CATCGAAGTAAGAAAGTTAATAGTGGTTTTTATTTACACAATATAAAAGAGCTAGCAAATACATTAACTGAACTTGATCAAAAAGGTGAGCAAGTACTACTTATTGGTGTTTCTTTTGCTTTATTAGATTTAATTGAGCAGTTTACATTTAACCTTAAACATACCACGATTATGGAAACTGGAGGTATGAAAGGCAAGCGAAAAGAATTGATTCGTACCGAACTTCATACTATTTTAAAGAATGGGTTTGGAGTTTCTAAAATTCATTCTGAATATGGAATGACTGAATTATTAAGTCAAGGATATTCAAAAGGTGATGGCCTTTTTAATTGTCCGCCTTGGATGAAAATACTCACTAGAGATACTGAAGATCCTTTATTTACGTTTAAGACTCAAAGAACTGGCGGCATAAATGTTATTGATTTAGCTAATTATAACTCTTGCTCATTTATTGCTACTCAAGACTTAGGAAGAGTACATGATACGAATACATTTGAGATTATTGGCCGTTTCGATAATTCAGATATTCGTGGCTGTAACCTAATGGTTTTGTAAACTTTACTTTCTTATTACGACTATAATCCTAAATTATGAATATTATGAAACATTTAATCATTGTTTTAGTAGCTTTATCTGCTATTTCAAGTTTTTCTCAAACAAAAGACTACAACGTAAAAAAAGGAGCTGTGGCTAACGGGTATGATGTTGTCGCATATTTTTCTAACAAAGCAATTAAAGGAAATAAAAGATTCGCTACGATACATGACAATGTTTCCTTTTATTTCTCTAGTGAAGAGAACCTAAATATTTTCAAAGAAAATCCTGAAAAATATATTCCTCAATATGGAGGTTACTGTGCTTACGCGATTGCAAAAAAGAAAACTAAAATGTATGTAGATCCTGAAGTTTACGAAATTAGAGATGGTAAATTATACTTATTTTATAGCTCTTGGTTATCTAGTAAACTATCGGACTGGCAAGAAGGCGACACCAAAAAACTACAAGAACAAGGAGACAAAAATTGGGAAGATTTAAAATATATTAAAAAATGAAAAAATTAATTTTATTCGTATTCGCATTAATTAGTCTATCAGTCTCTGCGCAAGAAACATCTTATAACCTTAAAAGAGGTGCCGTAGCCAACGGATATGACGTTGTTGCATATTTCTCTAATAAAGCTATTAGAGGTAGTAAAAAACACACGTATACATACGATAACGTTTCTTTTCGTTTTTCGAGTTTAAAAAACTTAACTACTTTTAAAAAGAATCCTAAAAAGTATATTCCTCAATATGGCGGATACTGCGCTTATGCAATTGGAATTAAAGGTGAAAAAGTTGGGATAAACCCTAAAACTTTCGAAATTAGAGATGGTAAATTATACTTATTCTACAATTCCTGGGGTACTAATACATTAAACATGTGGCTAAAAGAAAATCCTGATGAGCTTAAGAAAAAAGCGGATCAAAAATGGGCAGAAATACATAAATAACATATTAATCAGCTTCGTGCTCTTCCAAATCTTTTGTTAGATCTAACTTTCGTAATGTTGGATTCAAAATTCCAGTGGTCACAACTGTAATTAGCGTCATGGTTCCTCCAAATATAACTGCCGTAACTGTGCCCATTAATTTGGCTGTTAAACCACTTTCTAAGGCACCTAACTCGTTAGAAGAACCTACAAACATAGAATTAACAGATGAAACTCTACCTCTCATATGATCTGGAGTTTTTAACTGTAAAATTGTTTGACGTATTACCATAGAAACACCGTCTGTAACACCACTAAAAAATAGCGCCGCTAACGATATCCAAAAACTAGTTGATAAACCAAAAATAAGAATACAAATACCAAAACCAAAAATTGCTGATAGTAGCTTCATTCCAGCATTCTTACTTATGGGTATATATGCGGTAATTAACATTGTTAAAAATGCTCCAACTGCTGGAGCTGCTCTTAAAAAACCAAAGCCTTTAGAACCTACTTCTAATATATCTTGAGCAAAAACTGGTAACAATGCAATAGCACCACCAAAAAGTACAGAAATCATATCTAAAGTAATAGCACCCAATATTGCCTTAGTTTTAAACACAAAAGAAATCCCTTCCTTCAAACTTTTACCAATAGGTTCCCCTTTTTTTGAATTCATAATTGGTTTTCTTCTAATAAAAAAAGTAACTATTAGAGAAAACAAGACTAAACCAAAAACAATACATAAAGAAATATTTACACCAAAAAAATGAATGGTATACCCTGCAAAAGCTGGACCTAAAACACTAGCCATTTGCCAAGTTGAACTACTCCATGTAGCTGCGTTAGGATACAGTTTTTTAGGAACTATTAATGCAATTAGTGAGAAAATAGTAGGACCAAAAAACGAACGTAAAAAACCTCCAAAAAATACTAAGGCGTATATGGAATATAAGATTGTTTTAGAATGAAATCCTTCAGTAAAATTAGGATTTGTTAAAAAATATAATCCTAAACTGATTAAAGAAAATAAACCTATACAGAGAGCTAAGAGATTTCTTTTTTCTTTTTGATCTACTATATGACCTGCAAATAGTGCCATTGAAAAAGCAGGTAAAAATTCAAATGCACCTATTAATCCTAGACTCCAAGGATCCTTAGTTATTGAGTACACTTGCCATTCGATAATTATGAATTGCATAGACCAACCAAGAATTAAAGCAAATCGGACTAGTAAAAATATGTTGAATTCTTTAATTCTTAATGATGCGTAGGGGTCTTTTTTTTCCATTAATTATGCGCTAATTCAGCTTTAAATCCATTAATATGGCAAAGGTTTCGTTTACATCTTCTTCTTTAACTACAATCGTCATTTCGTGCGTTGTAGAAATCACTTCTTGTACAGCGATATTTGCCCAAGCAAATTGCTTAAGAATAAAATAATAAATTCCAGATTGTTCTAAATTTTCTTTAGGCAGTTTAATTGTAATAGATGCTAAGTCGTCAACATTATTAACCAAAATTTCTTTTTCGAAAGTTTTCTTAATAGAGTTTTGTAAGCTCTTACTAGCCACTATATTTGTTTCAAAAATACCTTGAGAAATTGTTAGAAATAAATCATTATTTTCTGAAGCTTCAGCTAGAATTGAAGCAATTTTTTTAAATAATGTGGGTGTATTTTTAAAAGTATAATCACATAAGTCTGATCGTACTATTACATCACCTAAATTTAATGCTAATTTCTTTATGTTTTTTCGGATGCGAATTTCGTTAACAGGCGATAATCTGTTTATTGCCATCATAACTGCACCTACTTTAACGTCTTTTTTTAGTTGATTAGAAACTTCTGGTAAAATAACTCTAGCTAGAGAAGATACATTAATTAATTTTTCATTTAACGCTTCTTCAATAAATGGTGTTTTTCTTATCGTAATTTCAACAACTTCTTGTATTGTTTTCATTTTGTTTAAAAATATACTCGGTGTTGTAAAAATATGGTTTTTTGTTAATTTTTATTTAACTTTTTTTAAATTATTTAATAACTTTAAATAGTTGTTGTTTTTTACTTTTAGTTTAAATTTGCCGCACAAAACAGGGGGTGTTAGGTAGTTGTTTGGATTCTTAAAAGGTATTATTTTGAAGGGTTTTATACTTTTAACGAAGAATTAATCTAACTTATTAGTTAGTTTTTCAAACACTTCTTTCGCCTCTTTTTTTCCATATAAAACATCATATACTGCATCTATAATTGGTGTTCTTGCTCCATTTTCTTTATTTATTTTATACGCACTTTTTGAAGCATAATAACCTTCAGCGACCATATTCATTTCTAACATTGCAGATTTTACAGTGTAACCTTTACCAATCATATTTCCAAACATTCTATTTCTACTAAAAACAGAGTATCCTGTTACTAATAAATCTCCTAAATAGGCAGAGTTATTAATATTTCGTTTCATTTTATGCACCTTTTTTATGTACCGCTTCATTTCACGAATGGCATTACTCATTAAAACTGATTGAAAATTATCTCCATATCCTAATCCGTGTGCTATACCGGCAGATATTGCGTAAATATTTTTTAGCATTGCTGCATACTCGGTGCCTATAATATCATCTGATATTTTTGTTTTTATATATCTTCCTTTAATCTTTAAACTTAATTTCTTTGCTTTTTCTTGGTCTTGGCAAGCAATTGTTAAATAAGAAAGACGTTCCATCGCTACCTCTTCGGCATGACAAGGGCCTGTGACAACACCTATATTTTCAAAGGGAATATTATAATGTTCATTAAAGTGTTCTCCAACAATTAGTCCTGTTTCTGGAACGATTCCTTTTATTGCTGAAAAAATGATTTTATGTTTAAGTGGAGTTGTTAATTTTTCTAATTCTCCGTTTAAAAAAGCCGACGGTATAGCAAAAATTAACACATCATACTTTGCTACAATTTCATTGATATCACTAGACAAATCTAACTGTTCTGGATGTAGCTCTGCAGAACTTAAATAATTAGGATTGTGTTTGTTTCTTTTTATATGTTCAATGGCATATACACTTCTCATATACCACCCTATTTCATCTAAATTTTCAGATAACATTTTAACTATTGCTGTTGCCCAACTTCCACCACCAATTACTGCAATACGATTAAATTCACTCATAATGTTGTTTGTTTGATCTATACAAAATTAATAAAACTATAATCTAGTATTTAATTCTTCAGGTTAATTATATTTGAAAATTCTAAATTCTTACAAGAATGAATGTACAAATAATTAATAAATCAAAGCACAAAACTCCTGCATATGAAACTGACGGAGCTGCAGGAATGGATTTACGTGCTAATATTGATCGTGCTATTACTTTAAAGCCATTAGAAAGGGCTATTGTGAAAACAGGTTTGTTTATTGCTTTACCACAAGGTTATGAAGCTCAAGTAAGGCCAAGAAGTGGCTTAGCTGCAAAGAAAGGAATTACTGTATTAAACGCTCCTGGAACCGTTGATGCAGATTATAGAGGAGAAATAGGTGTTATTTTAGTGAACCTTTCTAATGAGGAGTTTATTGTTAATGATGGTGAACGAATTGCACAATTAGTAATTGCAAAACACGAACGAGTGAATTGGCTTGAAGTTGAAGTTTTAAATGAAACGGAACGTGGTGCTGGTGGTTTTGGAAGTACTGGAGTTTAATTTAAAGTCTTACATACTTGACTCATTTTTCGAACTTCATCATACATAAGTTCAAAGTCTAAGAAACAATGTGAATAATATTGGTATCCTCTTTTTCTGTAAAATTCAAAGGCTTGAGGTTGCTCATCCATAGCATCCAACCATATTAATTCATATTGTTTTTTTAAAGCTTCTTCTTCTAACCAATTCAATAATAATTTACCTATACCGTTTCCTTGCGTTTTAGTATGTAAATAAATACGGTGTAATTTTACTGACTTTTTTTCATTTAATTCTCCTAATTATTCATCCCAAAGAATTCTAAAATTCCCTATGATTTCTCCTTTAAATAACACAAAGTAATAATTAGCATTTGGAGCTGAAAGTTCTCTTAAAATGTTTTCTTTACAATATTGCTTTTCTACATAAAACTTCCCTGAATCTTTCCAAAAATGGCGGTAAGCAGCTGGATAAATCTCTTCCATTAATCTAAGTAATACGTCTGTATCTGAATTCAAAATTTCTCTCAACTTTATATCTTCAGAAATTATAATCATCCGTTCTTTTTTGTACAAATTTACTTATAAATAGATGCTTAATTACTAAAATTAATAATCGTGTTTAATTTATTACTAAATACCTTTAAGGTTAAAAAAATTCTAACAAAATCTTATGTAGAAAGTATATTTAAAATTGAATTTATAAACTTATTGTTGAATACTACTGTTTAACAACTTTTAAATTAATTTTGTTGTTAATAGTAAGAATATATAGCCCTGCATTTATTTCGCTTAAATTCAACTCTTTTTGATTTCCTGATGTTATTAACTGCCCATTAATATTGAATAACTTCCAAGTTAATTTCTTAATACTTTCTGGTACATTATTAATTGTCAAAAAGTTTGTTGTAGGATTAGGGTAAATCGTTATTTTATTAATATTAAATTCAAATTCATCTGTATTTAGTACAGCACTGTTAGTAGCTCCAGGTGTTGGTGTAGTAAATATTATATATTCAGTATCAGCGTCTACTTTTGCTCCGTAAGAAGTATCGGTTTCGACATCTGTAAA
This sequence comes from Tenacibaculum sp., assembly GCA_020629275.1. GTDB lineage: Bacteria > Bacteroidota > Bacteroidia > Flavobacteriales > Flavobacteriaceae > Polaribacter. The sequence continues at coordinate 30,217 of JAHDDQ010000015.1, forward strand.
AGAAATTTCTTGTATTAAAGTAGTTGCATCAGGAGCTGTAAAAATAACTTGATCACTACCTTTTAATTTAAAATCTACATGATTTTCTCCTTGGGTTAAATCTTTATCTGCCCATAATAATAAATAGCCTTTAGCTGCAACTGTTGTTTTACTAGCATCAGTATCTAAAATTTTCCATTTTAATGGTTCTGTAGGATTATCTGAAATATAATATCCTGCTATATTTACTGGTGTATCGTTCGGATTATAAATTTCAATCCAATCATCAAATTCTCCGCTTTCGTCAGCAATAGTTGTATCATTCTTTCCTTGTACTTCATTAATAACTAAATTAGTTGGCGAAGTTGCAATTGGTTCAAAAATAGCTTTTACACTAGCGTTTCCAGCAAACACTGGTGCTATTGCTATATCAGTACTTGTAATATCTCCTTCCCATCTTACAAATTTATAACCAGGTAACGCTTCAGCAGAAAACTTAACAGGAATATTTTTAAAATAAGTACCTGTATGTGTTTCATTTACTGATTTTACATTATGTATTCTTATGAAACCTTTGGTAATGTCTGAACTTTCATAAGTAACCTGAATGAGTCCTTCTAAAGCATATTCGTTTTTTATTCTATCAAAAATATTAACATCCATACGATTAGAAACATTAGTTTTTAAATCGGTCATATTTTTTTTCCATTGTGTTAAATTGGAAAAAGGCATATCATCTGAATTAAAAGAAATACTAGATTCATTAGCTAATTTTGTCATAGCAGTTGCATGAGCAGGAATCTCACTTTCTAATTCTGCTTCCATTTCATTAAGAATCTCTATAGAACGTGTAGTATTAAAAATATGATTAATACTAGCTGCTACAAAATGAATTGCTTCTTTTTTTAAAGGCTCGTAGTCTATAATCTCTTTATCTATTAAATCATTAACAGGCATTGGGGTAGTTTCTATATTGGTAAAATTAGCTCCATCAAACGCCAATCCATAAATAGGGTCAAAATCATGAAAATTATAATGAAACTGAGCTCCTGTTTTTCCAGAAAGATCTTCCCAAGCTTCCCAACCCCACTCCCCTGGAGTTGCATAAGCAAATAATAGTTTTAAACTAAGATGTTCATAAAAATTTACTCGCTTTGCAAACTTCTGTCTATCAACTTCATTATTCAAATTTAAATCTGTTAAACTAACTAAATAACCTCGTCCTAACTTTAGCCTAAATTCATCATCTTTTAATCCAAAATTATGTCTGATATAATTTTTATCATCATCTTCTCTTACGTTTATAATACCTTGGTATTTTGCATTTACATATAAAGCAGCAGGTCTGTAGGCTTCAAAAGGAGTGTTAGTTAAATTATCTTTACCTAGTAATCTAGAAATAAAAGCATCTCTAAGGTGAGTATTTGCCCAATCTTGGCTTGCATTTCTTAATAAAAAGCTTTTAAATTCATCAATGTTCTTATTTGGATACATTTTATAATCAAAATCACCATCTCCATATACCTTATCGGTCTGTACTTTACCATTAAGCTGTGGAAAAAAACTAGATGTTTTTCCTGAAGTTTTAAAATTTGCATATTGATTAATAGCTACTGTACCATCTTGTTCTATAAAGTTAAATTCAACTCTACCATCAATAACTTCCTTATTATTAGAATTAAAAGAAGAATTATCTGACGTTAAAAGTATTACTGGTAAATCATGGGATGCTCCAATTATATATGACCTATTTTCTACAATACTATATGCGGTTGGTGATTTAATAGCAATAACTTTTAATACCGTATTAGTGTTAATAACAATAGGTGTTGTATACGCAGTAGAGGTTTCATCTGGTCGACTGCCATCGGTGGTATAGTAAAGTTTTCCTTCTCCTGAATTGGTAAGTTGTACTGTTTGATTGGAAGTATAAATTCCTGTTGGAATGTTTATATCTATAGCAGTATCTAATAAATTAAAAGCAGAACTAGTTATGTTTTCCACATTTGGTGAAGGAGAATTCATCATTGCATAAGAACCATCGCTAAGACGGCCGTATGAAATATCATTTAATATCGCTGGATATACTATTTTTTGTACTTCTGATTCATCTGGTTTTGATAATACAAGTTCTTCTCCAGATGCCGAGAGTTTAAAATTAGTTTGTAATCCTGAATTTTTTCCATCAGGAAAAATTAGTAAAAATCCTTTAGCTGGTATTGTTGTTCCTGAAGGAATCTTCCATTTTTTAACATTATCAACGGCATCACTCAAAAAATAACCACTAATATCTATAACGGAAGATGTAATATTCTTTAACTCAATCCAATCTGAATATTCTCCTGTAATTGGATTAGTATAAGTCTTAGAGTTTTTTGCTTGGATTTCGTTAATAACAACATCTTGAGCTGCTACTCCACTTACCATAAATATTAATAACAAAAGGTAGTAATGTTTCATAAAATTTGAATTTATAATTAGTTATACTTTTTAATTTTTAGTGTACAATTAATTATACAATCCAACCAACCCTTTACCCTACCTTAAGTTTAAAAATAAATAAAAAAGCCACTGAATTCTCAGTGGCTTTGTAAATATGAAGTTAATAATTTATTATTCTTGATTTTCAATGGCTTCCTTAATCTTATTTTCAAGCTCTTCCATTAATTCAGGATTATCTTTAATAATACCTTTCACAGCATCTCTACCCTGACCTAATTTTGTATCTCCATAACTAAACCAAGAACCACTCTTTTTAATGATTCCTAATTCAACACCAATATCTAAAACTTCTCCTACTTTTGATATTCCTAATCCGTACATAATATCAAATTCTGAAGTTTGAAAAGGCGGAGCTACTTTATTCTTAACTACCTTAACTTTTGTACTGTTACCAATTACTCTATCTCCATCTTTAATTTGTGTTCTTCTACGAATATCCAAACGTACAGATGCATAGAATTTTAGTGCATTACCACCAGTAGTTGTTTCTGGATTACCAAACATCACTCCAATTTTTTCACGTAACTGGTTAATAAATATTACTGTACAATTTGTTTTACTAATTGTGGCAGTTAGTTTACGCAATGCTTGAGACATTAAACGAGCATGTAAACCCATTTTAGAATCTCCCATCTCTCCTTCTATTTCAGATTTTGGAGTTAATGCAGCAACAGAATCTATTACTACAATATCAATAGCACCAGAACGAATTAAATTATCTGCAATTTCTAATGCTTGTTCACCATGATCTGGTTGAGAGATAATTAAATTATCTACATCAACACCTAAATTTTCTGCATAAAAACGATCAAAAGCATGTTCAGCATCAATAAAAGCTGCAATTCCTCCTGCTTTCTGCGCCTCAGCAATGGCATGTATTGTTAATGTTGTTTTACCTGACGATTCTGGTCCGTAAATTTCAATAATTCTTCCTCTTGGATATCCACCAACACCTAATGCTAAGTCTAAACCTAAAGATCCAGAAGATATAGCATCAACATCATCAATAACTTTATCTCCAAGTTTCATTACTGTACCTTTTCCGTACGACTTATCTAATTTATCTAGAGTTAATTGAAGCGCTTTTAATTTCGCTTCTTTTTCTTTATCTGTTGCCATAAAATTGCTAAAAATGTTATAAAATAAGAATTGCTAAGTTATGAAAAAGTGGAGTAATTATTCACCTTTTTTTAGATAAGGTAATTATTGTAATATTGTGATTTACTAATAGTATTTTAATGCGCAAACATCGACATTTTATAATTCATAAACCATATGGTTTTCTTTCTCAATTTATCAATAATCAAACCAAAAGAAAGAAAAAACTATTAGGCGAATTAGCTTTTGATTTTCCTGAAAAAACAATGGCTATAGGTCGTTTAGATGTAAAATCTGAGGGATTGTTGTTATTAACAACCGATGGAAAGGTGAGCGATTTTATTACTACCAGAGGTAAAGTAGAAAAAGAATATTATGTTCAAATTGATGGTGCTATAACTTCAAACGCTTTAGAAAGATTAAAATGTGGCGTTGAAATTGGTATTAACGGAGAAAAATACACTACCAAACCATGCAAGGTATTTTCAATCGATACACCTAACTTTCCTAACAGATCTCAAAAAATTCGTGATAACAGACATGGTCCTACTTCATGGATTTCTATTACACTACAAGAAGGAAAATTTAGACAGGTTCGTAAAATGACCTCAGCTGTTGGTTACCCTACATTACGATTGGTTAGAATTCGAGTTGGTAAAGTTCTTTTGAATGAACTAAAATCTGGCGAAGTAAAAGAAGTTGATAGTTTACTTTAACTTTGTTATAAACATCTTATTTATTGAAAATTAACTACAATTAGTTTCTATATTTTTTGTAACATTGCCGCTTAATTTTAAAAAATAAAAAACTATGAAAAAGCTATTTACACTGCTTTATTTATGTGTAGCTTTCAATTTGAGCGCTCAAGAAGGAAATGAATTAAGCGAACAGGCTTATAAACAGAAACTTGATAGCATTAATAACTCTTTTACTTACAAGACTGGAGAAGTTACTTTAGAAAATGGTTTAGCTAAAATAAAAGTACCCGAAGGTTATAAGTTTCTTAATGCAGAACAAAGTAATCGAGTACTGACAGATTTATGGGGTAACCCACCATCTGAAGTACTAGGTATGTTATTTCCAAAAAACATTGATCCTATAAGTGAAAACTTTACTTATGCTGTTGAAATTACGTATTCTGATGAAGGATATATTAATGATGACGATGCAAAAGATATCGATTATGATGAGTTACTATCTGAAATGCAAAGTGATGCAGATGCCGCAAATGAGGAAAGAGAAAAGTTAGGATACCCTACAATAGAATTAATTGGTTGGGCATCAAAACCATTTTACGATGAAACAAGTAAAAAACTACATTGGGCAAAAGAATTAAATTTTGGAGGAGATAGTATTAATACGTTAAATTATAATATTAGAGTTTTAGGAAGATCAGGTTTTTTAAATTTAAATGCTATTGGTACTATTGATATTTTACCTCAATTTAAAAACGATGTAAATCAAATTTTAAATAGCGTAACTTTTTCTGAAGGAAATACATACGCAGATTTTAATCCTGACATAGACAAAGTTGCTGCTTACGGTATAGGTGGCCTTATAGCTGGAAAACTATTAGCTAAAGCAGGATTTTTTGCTTTACTTCTTAAATTTTGGAAGGTTATAGCAATCGCAATTGCTGGAGGTTTTGGAATCTTAAAAAATAAGATTTTTGGTTCTAAAGAAAATGAACAAAGAAATGCTTAATTCAAAATAATCAAACTAGTTAAATTAAAAGGTCTGTAATTTTTATTACAGACCTTTTTTTATCATATATATATGAGGAATACCATCTTCAATATATTCCTCTCCTACTTTTACAAATCCATGACCTTCATAAAACTTTTTTAAATAAGTTTGTGCTCCAATTTTAATAGATTTGGTATTGAACTCTCTGGTTATAGCTTTAATAGAAAAATCTATCAAATCATGTCCGTAACCATATTTACGTTCATCTTCTTTAACAACCACTCTACCGATACTAGACATTTCAAAATAATCACCTCTATCAAATAAACGTGTATATGCAATTATCTTGTCTTCTTTGCTTCCTATAACATGTAAGGCTTTTTCATCTTTACCATCGATATCTTGGTAAACACAATCTTGTTCTACCACAAAAACCTCAGAACGTAAACGAAGTAATTCATACAATTCTGAAGTTGTTAACTCAGCAAATGTTTTTACTACAAATTTCATTAGTTACTACAAGCTATTTTATGTACCCTATTCGCATGTCTACCTCCTTCAAACTCGGTAGATAAGAATATTTCAACAAAACCTAGCGCCTGTTGTAAAGAAACAAACCGTGCAGGAATAGTTAATACATTCGCATCGTTATGTTGACGTGTTAATGCTACTAATTCATTATTCCAACAAAGTGCTGCTCTAACACCTTGATGTTTATTCGCTGTCATTTGTGCTCCATTACCACTTCCACACAAGATGATACCCATTGCTGCTTTTCCACTTTCTACAGCTTCAGCAGTTGGATGAATAGCATCGGGATAATCCATACTATCATTAGTATCAGTTCCAAAATTTATTATTTCATGTCCTAATTCTTTCAGAAATTTTATAATTTCAAATTTGTACACCGTACCTGCATGGTCGTTACCAATAGCAATTATCATAATTTATTGATTTTTAGTTGTGTTATCAACGCAAAAATAGGTTTATTAACTATTATTTGAAGTAATTAACAATGGTTTTTTTCATACTATTAATAACTACCTATAAATAAGTATTTTACTCTATATTTCTAAATTGTTAAGAACTACTGGTATATTTTAAAAACAATATTTTGTATTTCAATTATTTTTTACAATACAAGACATAAACCCAATTACACAACTTTTTTTATACTTTTTTAATGAACATTTATCAACATAAAATTTACGTTTTGTTTACATTGAAATATGAATTAACTATTTAGAAAATGTAGTGAACTTATGTTTACAACTATTGTTAATAACTACATTTGTGTACTGATTTATAAGCTATTTAACTTTTAATAAACTGTTCATTCATTTTTATAAATCACAAATCAAAATTTTTAGATGAAAAGAAATACTAGAAGTTAACAAGCTATTATAACAACTATTTCTTTTTTAAAATTTAAATCTTCTTTTATTATTATTATATAATATGTTGATAAGTGAATTTAAAAACTAAAAAAAGAGTTTAAGTTAAATTTGAAGTCATTCGACTTCTCTTACTCTTTTTTATAAGATATAAAGTATCTTGTTTAGTTTTTATGGTTTGTGTAGGAGTTTTTTTATTTAGCGTACTATTGATACTCAAAGCTGTAACTATAATTCCTGTTAAGAATATTAGTAAGAATAATAGTATTATTTTACGTAAGTTTTTCACTTTTAAGTACTTCCTTTTTAATAAAGACGTCTTTTTTTAAGAAATGTTACATTTTTATTAAGATTTCTTTAAGAAATTTTTTTCAATTTAATTCTTTGTACTTTGCTTCGAATTAATTATTACAATAAATTATGCCTAGAAATAAGAAAATATATAAGAAGAAGGGGAAGGTCATAAAAGAACTTACAAGAAAGATTTTTAGAATATTGAATGAAGACAGCACGAAATCTTTCAATTACAAGCAAATTGCAACCAAGATAGACGTTAAAGATACAGATGGACGTAACCAGATTATTAAGAAATTAGGAGAATTATCTGGGAACGGAAAAATTATTGAAACTGAAAAAGGTAATTTCAAAATTAATGAAGATAGAGAATACCATACCGGAACACTAGATTTAACTAGTAATGGTAATGGTTATTTTATTTGTGATGATTTTGAAGATGATATTTTTGTTCCTTCTGTTAACCTAAATAAAGGTTTACAAGACGATTTAGTTCGAGTATACGTATACAATAAAAGGAAAAGTAAAAAATTGGAAGCTGATGTAGTTGAAATATTAGAACGTGCAAAACAGGAGTTTGTAGGAACATTACAAATGAATAAAAATTTTGGTTTTGTAATACCAGATAACTATAAGATGTATGCGGACATTTTTATCTCAAGAGGAAAGATTAATGGTGCAGAAGATGGAGATAAAGTGGTAGCTAAATTAACTGATTGGCCAGAAAATTCTAAGAATCCATTTGGAAAAATTACACAAGTTTTAGGTAAACCAGGAGATCATGATACAGAAATTCATTCTATATTACTAGAATACGGCTTACCTTATGAATTTCCTAAAGAAGTAGAAGAAGAAGCTCAAGAACTATCCATAGAGATTACAGCTGAAGAAATTGCTAAACGTAGAGACATGAGAAATGACTTAACGTTTACTATCGATCCTAAAGATGCTAAAGATTTTGATGATGCCTTATCCTTTACTGTTTTAGAAAATGGTAATTACGAGATAGGTATTCACATTGCAGATGTATCTCATTATGTGCAACCAAAAACAATATTGAATGATGAAGCTTATGATAGAGCTACATCTGTATACCTTGTTGATAGGGTGGTTCCTATGTTACCAGAAATGTTATCTAACGGAGTATGTTCATTAAGACCTAATGAAGAGAAATTAACATTCTCTGCTGTTTTTGAAATGAATGATAAAGCAATAATAAAAAAACAATGGTTTGGTAGAACAGTAACATATTCAGATAAACGTTTTGCTTATGAAGAAGCACAGGCAATTATTGAAAGTAAGGGAAATATTATTCCAGAAGAGGTATCGTTAACAGGTGAATCATATACTGTTGATGATGCCATTGTAGAAGCTACTTTAAAATTAGATGCTTTAGCAAAGAAAATGAGAAGTAAGCGAATGAGATCTGGTGCTATATCTTTTGATAGAGTTGAAGTTAAATTCAACCTAGATGAAAATGCTAATCCTGTTGGAGTTTTCTTTAAAGAATCTAAAGACGCTAATAAGTTAATTGAAGAATTTATGCTTTTAGCAAATAAGAAAGTTGCTGAATTCATAGGTAAAGGAGCAGGAAATAAACCAACAAATAATACATTTATTTACCGTACACACGATGAACCTAACATAGAGAAGTTAGCATCTTTACAAAGTATTGTTAGCAAATTTGGTTATAAAATTGATACTCAAACAAGAGAGTCAACTTCACAAACGTTAAATAAGTTATTAAAAGACGTACATGGAAAAGGTGAAGCTAATTTAGTAGAAACGTTAGCCATCAGATCTATGAGTAAAGCAGAATATACAACTCAAAACATTGGTCATTATGGATTAGCTTTTGATTACTACAGCCATTTTACTTCTCCTATACGACGATATCCTGATGTGATGACACATAGATTACTTCAGCATTATTTAGATGGCGGAAAATCACCTAAAATGGAAACTTATGAAGAACGTTGTAAACATTCTTCAAAAATGGAAGAGTTAGCAGCAAAAGCAGAGCGTGATTCTATTAAATATATGCAGATCAAATACATGCAAGATCATAAAGATACCGAGTTTGAAGGTGTTGTTTCTGGAGTAACCGAATGGGGAATTTATGTTGAAATTTTAGAGAATAAATGCGAAGGAATGGTTAGAATTAGAGATATAAAAGATGATTATTATATATTTGACGAAACTCAATATGCAGTTGTTGGTCAAGCTACAAAAGCTGTAATACAACTTGGCGATGAGGTAGTTGTTAAAGTTAAAAATACAGATTTAGAACGTAAACATTTAGATTTTGATTTGATAAGTCATTAATTTATAATGTTTTCTTAAAAAGATTCAAGCAAGTAAAATAAAAATTTGTAAATATATCACAGAAAAATGAATGTATTTCTAATTGAAATAAACCATTCATTTTTCTGTTTATTATATAACCATATTCCTTAATAATGAAAAAGTTACTCATAGTTAAAATCATATTATTTAGTTTCATTGTAAATGCCCAAGAGACTATTACTAAAACATTGAAAGATTTTGAAACTTTAAAAGTATACAGTGGTATAGATTTAGAATTAATTAAGTCAGATAAACAAGAATTATTAATAGAAGGAGAAAAGTCTGAAAAAGTTAAAATTAAAGAGAAAGATAATACTTTAAAAATTCTACTACGCTTTCCTGAAACTACTGCTGATGGTAAAGTAAAAGCTACACTATTTTACAATAAAGATATTATAGTAATAGATGCAAATGAAGGTGCTACACTAACAGGTAAAGATATAAAGCAAAGTTTTTTAGAGGTTAAAGCACAAGAAGGAGCATTTATAAATTTAACAATAGATGCTAAGCACTTAACAGTAAAAGGATCATCAGGAGGAGTAATTAAATTAACTGGAAATTCTAAAAATCAAGAAGTTAAATTAGACTTAGGTGCAACTTATCACGGTTATAACTTAGCCATTGAAAATGTTTCTGCAGTTAAAGCAGGTTCAGGAGCAAAGGCAGAAGTATCATCTGGAGAAACTATAGACGCTAAAGTAAGTTTTGGAGGCACAATTTTATATAAAGGAAAACCAGAAGTTATAAAAGAAAAGAAAGTTATAGGAGGTACAATAGAACACAGAAAATAAGTTTTTCATATCTTTGTAAAATCAAATTTGAAACAATGAATACACTAACAATATTTTTAGGAATGATAGGTCCATGGCAAATAGCTATAATAGTTGCACTGGTATTACTAATGTTTGGTGGAAAGAAAATTCCTGAGTTAATGAGAGGTTTAGGAACTGGAATAAAAGAGTTCAAAGACGCAACCAAGACAGAAGAGGAAAACAACAAAACAGAAGAATAAAAAAAACGATGTAAATTTTACATCGTTTTTTTTTATAATTTCACAGCAGTACCAGAGGCTGTAACCATTAGCATTCCCCCATTCTTACCTACTGTTTCGTAGTCTAAGTCTATTCCTACAATAGCATCTGCGCCAAGAGATTCAGCACTTTTAATCATTTTCATCCATTGCTGTGTTTTTAGCTTGACGAAGTACTTTCTCATAAGATCCAGATCTACCGCCAACGATATCTCTTACACTTGCAAAGAAGTCTTTAAAAATATTAGCACCGATAATTGTTTCACCAGAGACTATATCTAAATATTCTTTAATGGTATTGTTTTCTAATGTATGTGTTGTTGTTATAATCATATAAAAAAAATCCCAAACTTAATTGGGATTATGAATAGATTTATTACTAGTTTTCGTTATCTCTTTTCTTATTTTTCATTGCTTCACCAATTTGATTACTAGCTGTAAATGAAGCTACCATATCATTAAGCATTTGACTACCAGCTTGAGGAGAATTCGGTAATAAAATTAAATTACTGTTTGTTTCCTGACCTATAGATTGTAATGTATCATAATGTTGTGTAACTACAATTAAAGCAGAAGCTTCTTGACTATTAATACCTACTTTATTCAATACTTCTACAGATTCTTCTAAACCTCTAGCAATTTCTCTACGTTGATCTGCTATACCTTGCCCTTGTAAACGTTTACTTTCTGCCTCAGCTTTTGCTTTTTCAACGATTAAAATACGTTGAGCATCTCCTTCATATTGAGCAGCTACTTTTTCACGCTCAGAAGCATTAATTCTATTCATTGCTTCCTTAACTTGAGCATCTGGATCAATATCTGTTACTAAAGTTTTTATAATATCGTAACCATATTCAATCATGGCATCGTTTAATTCAGATTTTACAGCAATAGCTATATCGTCTTTTTTAACAAATACATCATCTAATTTCATTTTAGGAACTTCTGCACGCACAACATCAAACACATAAGATGTTATTTGATCGTGAGGATAATCTAATTTGTAAAAAGCATCATAAACTTTATCTTTAATTACTTTGTACTGAACAGATACTTTTATTTTAACAAATACATCATCTAATGTTTTAGTTTCTATAATAACATCCAATTGTTGAATCTTAAGACTTAGTTTACCTGCAATTCTGTCCACTAAAGGAATTTTTAAATGTAAACCAGATTGTCTTATGCTTAGGAACTTACCAAAACGCTCAACAATTGCAGCTGTTTGTTGTTTTACAATAAAGAATGATGATAATAGTATTATTAATCCGAAAAAAATAACGGGTACTAAATAGAACATAGTTTAATTTTTTTTGAGTTGATTATGTTATAAATATACTTAATAGTTACTTATGTGACGTTATTTTTTTTATTTGTTACAAATTGTGTTTAATTTTATCGTCATAAACAATCAACTATATGGAATTAATTCAAAAGCATGCTACTGAAATTTTATTATTACTTTTTTTAATTGTTACTTTTTTACAATCTGGGATAGACAAGGTAACAGATTGGAATGGTAACTTATCTTTTATTAAAGGACACTTCAAAAGTTCACCGCTTAAAAATTATGTACCGGTTTTATTAGCTATAATTTTAGTTATTGAAATTTTAGCAGGAGCATTAATGTTTGTAGGAATTTTTCAATTAGCAACAACTGGTCAAAAAGAGATGGCTTTAATTGGAACAGAACTTTCAGCACTTAGTTTAATATTTTTATTAATTGGTCAACGTCTTGCAAAAGATTATGCAGGTGCTATGACTTTGGCAGTGTATTTCATTATTGCAATTTTTGGTGTATATCTTTTAAATAGTTAAAAACTATAAAAAATAAAATAAAATAATTTTAATTTATTAATAAACCTCTTAAAATAGATCTTTTAAGAGGTTTATTTTTTAAAATAATACTATGTATAACCTTTTTATAATCGAATAACTTAAATAGGTGTTAAAATTAATTTTTAGTGTTTCTAATGATGTAAATTAAAGAAGAATATTCTTTACTCTGTTTGGCTTTCAAATTTGAAACAAGACCAATGTAAAAAGCTCTGAATAGTTGCATTTTATTTTTTTTATATTTCTCAGATAAAAGTGAAACATAAAAAGAATCAAAAATCATAGGTATTCTTTTTTCTACATACATATCAACCATAGCAAATAATTTTTCAATCGATGTTTTTGAAAAATGCCATAAATGTCTTGGTACATCATAAGCAGCCCAATACTCTTTATGATATTTAGCATCGTAACTTTTATAATTAGGTACAGCAATTATTAATACACCATCTTTAGTTAGTAATTTTTTTAATTTAACTATATACTCATCTAAATTTGGTACATGCTCTAATACATGCCACATAGTAATTATATCAAACTTCTCTTCTACTATTTTATCTATAGAATCTCTTAAAACTAAATTTTTAGTTGAAGCTATATCTCTAGCTTTTTTGGAAGGTTCAATTCCTGTAGTATTCCAATTATTGTTTTTACATACACTTATAAAGTCACCCGTACCAGCACCAATATCTAATATTTTTTTCTGATTAGTATTGAATGAGTTTATGAGTTTTAGTTTATTTTTTAAAGTATAGTTTTTTACATATTGATATAATTTATCAACTAGAGTTTTCGAACTATCCGTATGTGATATATAGTCGTTACTATCATAATACTTATCTAAATTCTTTGGTTTAGGATTAGTGAATAATAAATCAAATTTGGAATTATAGTGTAATTCGAATTCTTCATTAGTTAAAGTATAGTCTTTAGTCTTAATGTAAAGTTTCGTAGAATTTAAGTTTAATTTCATTTAAAAAGTTATGTTTCACGTGGAACCAATAGTAAATATTTGACCAAAAATATAAAATGTTCCACGAGGAACATTATTATTTCAGGTTTAATTTTAATTATTAATCATAAAAAAAAGTGTTCCACATGGAACACTTTTAAAGAAGTTATAATATTTATTTAATTACCTACCCATAAAAACTAATAAAACAGATATATCACTTGGAGAAACCCCACTAATTCTACTCGCTTGAGATATAGTAGTTGGTTTAATTTTGGTTAACTTTTCTATTGCCTCATATGATAAAGATTTTACTCTAGTATAATCAAATGAAGAAGGTATAGGAACATTTTCTAATCTATTTAGTTTGTCTGCATTGTTTTTTTCTTTTTCTATATACCCAGAATATTTCAGATGAATCTCTACTTGTTCAGTTATTTCAGAACCAATATTATTTAACACCACATATTCGTTAAGTTTATGTATACTTAGTAAATCAGAAAAGTTTAATTGAGGACGAGCTGCAATCTTATATAACTTCATAGATTGATTTATAGGAGCTAGTTTTTTTGATTCTAGAATAGGATTAATTTCGTCTTTGGTAACACTTAAATCTTTGATGAATTGAATCAGGTTTTCTGTTTCTTTCTTTTTTCTAATAACTCGTTCTAAGCGCTCATCAGAAGCTAAACCAATTTTATGAGCTTTAGGTGTTAAACGTAAATCAGCATTATCTTGTCGTAATAAAGTTCTGTATTCTGCTCTTGAAGTAAACATTCTGTATGGTTCTTCTGTACCTTTAGTTATTAAATCATCTATAAGAACACCTATATAAGCTTCACTTCTTTTTAAAATAAAAGGCTCTTTATTTTGAGTTTTTAAGGCAGCATTTACTCCAGCCATTAATCCTTGTGAAGCTGCTTCTTCATATCCAGTAGTTCCATTTATCTGACCAGCGAAAAATAAATTCTCGACTAACTTTGTTTCTAAAGAATGTGTTAATTGTGTTGGTGGGAAGTAATCGTATTCGATAGCATATCCATATCTAAAAAACTTTACATTTTCGAAGCCAGCAATAGAACGTATAGCTTTATCTTGTATATCTTCAGGTAAAGATGTAGAAAAGCCATTTACATATATTTCAACAGTATTCCAGCCTTCAGGCTCAACAAAAATTTGATGACGTTCTTTGTCCGCAAAACGATTAATTTTATCTTCTACAGAAGGACAATATCTCGGACCAGTTGATTTAATTCTACCATTGAACATAGGTGAACGATCAAATCCCTCTCTTAGTAAATCATGTGTAGTTTGATTTGTGTAGGTTAAATAACATGATCGTTGTTTTTGTAAAGGAGAAGTAATAGGTAAATAAGAGAATTTTTCTGTCTTTTCATCACCAGGTTGTTCTGTCATTTTAGTGTAATCTAAAGAGCGTCCATCAACTCTTGGTGGTGTACCGGTTTTCATTCTGCCAGCTTCAAAACCTTTTTTAACCAAATCTTCTGTTACTCCAGTAGAAGCTCCTTCTCCTGCTCTACCACCACCAAATGTTTTTTCTCCTATATGGATTAAACCGTTTAAAAAAGTGCCTGCAGTTAAAATAACTGTTTTTGCTTTTATGTTTAAACCTAATACAGTTTTAACTCCGGTTATTGTATTGTCATCGAATATAAGTCCGTTAACTGAATCTTGATAGAAATCTAAATTATCAGTCTGTTCTAACATTGTTCTCCAGCATTCTGCGAATTGCATTCTGTCAGATTGTGCCCTAGGACTCCACATTGCAGGTCCTTTGGATTTATTAAGCATTTTAAATTGTATAGCAGTTTTATCTGTTACAATACCACTATACCCACCTAGTGCGTCAATCTCTCTAACAATTTGTCCTTTTGCAATTCCACCCATTGCAGGGTTACAACTCATCTGTGCTATGTTTTGCAAATTCATTGTTATTAACAATGTCTTCGCACCCATATTAGCACTTGCAGCAGCGGCCTCACTTCCAGCATGTCCTCCTCCTACTACAATAACGTCATATGTTGTTGTAAATAAACTCATTTTTTATATCTTTTTTCTACTAAGATTATTGTTATAAATAAAAAAAACCGTTCCACGTGGAACGGTTACAAATTTAAGGTTTTTAAACTACTATTTTCTTTAGCCCTCATTAATTGTTTTTCATTATCTGTCTTGTCTTTGTAACCCATGTAGTGAAGTATTCCGTGTATGATTACCCGATGTAATTCTTGTCTGAAATCAGTATTAAATTCAATAGCATTCTCCTTAACCCGTTGTACAGAAATAAAAATATCTCCTCCTACTAGTTTTCCTAAGGTGTAATCGAAACTTATAATATCAGTTAAGGTGTCATGTTGTAAAAATTCAATATTAATTTTATGTAAGTATTCATCATCACAAAAGATATAATTTACCTCTCCTAATTCAAAACCTTCAAATTCTATGCAAGAGATAATCCAATCACTTGTTTCTTTTTCATTAATAAGTTCAAAATTTGTTTCGTAATTAAATGCTATCATTTTAATATTTCTGTTTTAAAGAAGAAGATTTTTTGTTTTTTATTATAGCCAATGTATCTAAAACTATTATCTAAAAAACAACTTGATTTATGTTTAGTTTTCTTTTTATTTTCAAGATTATCGATGTACTTTTTTTTATCTATTTCTTTAAAAGTAGTTTCAAAGCTTGCTTCATTATTTAGCAATCCATTCTTATTAATTATTATCTCGAAAAATCTTTTTTGCTTTTGTTCTTTTGCTAAATAAAAAGGAAGTTCAGTAGGCTGATATGGACCAAAACCACCTGGTCTACTAAAATTCATTTGTTGCATTTGCATATGATTTTGCCACATCATAAATTGATGGTGATGCCACCACCAATTGTAATGATAACTGTAGTTTCTATCAACATAATCAATCCTAACTTTTAGATTTTTAGTTGTTGTTTTATTTACTGTTATTGTAGGATTAAATCTATTTTTACCTGCCTTCTTTAGGAATTTTTCTATTCCAGAAAACTTAGAATCAGCCTTAATATATTCTTTTATTGATGAGTCAATAGTTATAGAGTTTAATTCCTTCGAAGTATTAGTATCAAAAATCTTAATAGTTCCTATTTTTTTATTTAAGCCTAAAAGAAATAAATGATCGTTGTTATAATAAGAAGTGTGTTTTTTAAATCGCTTTTTATTTTTTTTATTTGTAAAGATTTTAATATTACTACCTTCTATTTTTTCAGAATTTAAAGATAGTTTTAGAAGAGCTGTAGTATTCTTTTTTTGATTTTCTTTAGTAAAAATAATGTCATCACCATTTAGATAAGATCTCAACGTTCCGATAGCACCATTAGCTACAAATTCATCTGTCTTTACAGCTTCTATTGATTCATCTTCGAAATAATCTTTTATAAGATCATTTTTTTTATTGAATGTATAAGTTGCAGTTTTTACTGTTTGTAAAGAAGAAAATTTTTTTATAATAAAGGTTTCATCTGTTTTATAAATAAGTACAGAACGATTCTTTTCTCTAAAAGATGTAATAAAATCTTTATGATTCATAGCTTTTGAAGCAATTATTTCATTATTAGTTGTATCAAAAGTATATTCTTTTAGAAGTTTTTTTCCTTTATTCTTGTAACTAAGCAATAAGGAAAGTGTATTGTTTTTTTTGTGAAACGAAACAACAGAAAGCTTGTTTTTACTCTCTATCGGTTTTAATTCAGTTACAGAAGTACCATCAAAAACATAGGTAAATACATTGAAGTTTTTACTTTTCTTATTCTTTGTGAAAATTAAATGAAAAGAATCTTCATTGGATAAATCACCAGAAAAAGTGTTTTCTATTTTGTGATGTTTTTCAAGTTTAATATTTGTTTTTGGGTTTTCAATAGCAAATAATGTGATAGTAAAAAGTAAAATTACAAAGGTGTTAATTTTCTTAATCATAAATATAGCTTAAATTATTTTTCAGTTTTAGTGTTTTTGAAGTACTCTTGAACTCTCTTTTTATAATCTTGGCGCAAAGGTAACGATTGCCTATTCAAAATTTCTGTTTGATTGAAGTACTCTTTTTTAAACTTAATCTCTTTTGCTCTCGAACTATTATACTGAATTAAATTAGTATTCGATTTCCTCTTCTCCTCTCTTCCTTGCTGAAATGTTGCTTTATCAAGCTTTAACAATTGATAGTTTAATTTCTGCATTCTTTGTAAAGTACTTTGATTAAATCCTTTTTCTAAAATTTCATTTTCTAATTGTTCCATTTCCTTCAATGCTTTTTTAGCGTCTCCATTACCACCTTTACCATTTTTTAAAGCATTTTCTAACTGTTCTCTTAACTGGCTTTGTTGTTTATATATTTCATAAAGTTCACCATTTAAACCATCGTTCTCTCCAGGTTGACCATCTTTACCCTGTTTTTTACCTTCTCCCCCTTTTTCTCCTTTTTTACCATTTTTTCCATCTTTAGGTTTCCCTTCATTTCCTTTCTTTTGCATTCCTTTTTGCATTTTTTTAGAAAGTTCTTCTTGTTTCTTTATAATATCAGGTAAGCTAAAAGATTTTCCTCCTTTTCCTTTACCCTTTCCACTTCCAGGTTTAGGATTTTGCATAGCGTCAAGAGTATTACTTAGCATATTTGCCAATTCATTAGCTGATGTCATTACATAACGCTGATTGGTTGTTCCATTTCTAAATCTGCTTTCAGAGAAATTTTCAAGTGATTCATCTAAATTATAGTGTGCATCTCCTAAATGCTCTTGTATTTTTGAACTAATCTTAGGAACACGCATGGATAGTACAAACAAACTGTCATCGATGTGTTCGAAATACGTTTTAAGTTGATATTGTTTTTTTAAGTTTTTACCAAAATCAGGATGAGAAGATGTTGTATTAGAAAACTTATCCATTAAACTTTCTTGATCGAACGAAAAGGTAATTAAGTTTTCTACAATTTTTCTTAAATCCTCCATATTTTCTTCAGCCATTTCATCACTCATCATTTCCATAGACTTTTGCATTTTCTGACTCATCTGCTGCATTTTTTGTGCTGCATTCTTTTGGTTCTTTTTAGCTTTTTGTTCTTGGTTTTGGTTTAAATTCTCTTCGGCTTTATTAAGTTCGTTTTCTGTTTCCTTTTTTAAATCTTCCATGGCAGGAATATCCATAGGTTTCTTTAGCTTTTCATTTTCTTTGTTTAATTCTTTAAGTTCTTTTTTAAGATCATTAAACTGTTCTTTAACTTTGTCTTGTTCTTTTTGAGTATTTTCTTTTTCACTCAATTCTTTTTGTTGTTTAGAAAGCTCCTCAAGTTTTTTAGAAATTTGATTCATCTTTTGCTCAACATAATATTGTTTTGCCATTTCCAAAACACGTTCTAAACTTTTCTCTTGTTGTTTATTTTGTTGCGCTAATTTTTTTGTCTTTTTAATGAGCTCTTCTTTATTGAGCTTTTCAGCCATTTTTTTAAGCTCTTCAAGTAATTTTTGTTGTTTTTCTAATTTTTTTAACTCCTCTATTCGCTTCTGTAAATTTTCTTTTTTCTCCTGTAATCTTTCATTTTCTTCTTTTTTCTCAGAAAAATTTTCTTGTAATTTTTGAGTTTGCCTTTTCATCATTTCCTTGTACTGTTCTTGACGCTTAATGAGGCTTTGTATCTTTTTCTGATCATTCCAATTCATATTTTTCTTATTCTGTAAGTCAAACTGAATTTTCTCTAAATCATCTTTACTTTTTTGTTGTTTATCAAGAGAGTTCTGTATGTTTTGTAAATGATTCTGTTGTTCTTTTAAGAGTTCATTATCTAATTCCTGATTTGTTTTCTTTCGATAAGAAAACTTTTTGCTGACTGCTTTTTTACGGCCATTAATAGCATCATTATCGTAAACTCTAAAAAATAATTCATAATCAACACCTTCTATTAAGTCTAAATTATCTGGGAATTTAGCAAAGAAGCTCTGTACAGGAGCTTTAACAGTATTTATCTTATTAAATTTTTGATTTTCAGGGTTTTGTATATCATAATAAACCATTTCTAGTTTACTAATTCCATAATCATCAGCAATTTTACCTGCAAAAAAAGCTGTTCCACGTGAAATACTATCAATATTTGAAGTTACTTCAATTGTTGGAGCTTCATCATTAATAACAGCTATTGAAAATTGTAGTTTTTCGTATTCTTTAAGCTTAGTATTTGATGTGTTTATCTCGTAATTACTATTGTTATTTATTTTTTTTGTAAAGCTAAAGTCAGTATCATTTATCTTGGTGAAAGGAGTATTATTTCTATTTTCTTTAAAGTTAACATCTTGTGTATTAGTAGTGTTAACTTTCCAAGCAACCAATGTTCCTTGTGGAACAGTTATGTTACCAGCATTAGGAAGTGTTTCATTTTTCTTCCCTAAATACCTTGGATAAGTAATATTCATACTAATATTTTTGATACTTGGTGTTTTAATTACATTAACACTGTAGGTTGAAGAAGTGATAGTATTTGCTTGAACATAGAAATCGATTATAGAATTTACTTCTTCAAACGTATAAGAAAATAATCCTGAACCGTTGTTTTCTAGAAAATATTCTTGGTTATTAAAGTGAATTTTAGCTTCATCAGGTATAACTTCACCTTTAGCTTCAACATAAACGGTTATTGGTTTACCCTGAATTACTTCCAACGTATTAGTTGTTAGGTTAAAAGAGAAAGGAGCAGGTGGATTGTAGGCTAAATTATGATTAACTACCCTGTTTAAACTTTGATTTAATTTATCGTTAGTTCCTGTAAATAAAGTAATTAACCATATGAAAACAGGAATTAGTAAGAATTTGAGATACTTTATATTAACAGAAAAATTAATAGCTTTTGTAAAATGAATAGGTTGTAATTCATTTGATTTTTGTGCAATACTAGCGAGTAAAAGTTCCGACTGTTGCGAATTATTTTTTAATTGTAAAACATTAAGTAATTTATCACTAACCTCAGGAAAATGATTTCCGATAATTTTAGAAGATTCTTCATTTGAGATTCCTTTTTGTAAACCAAATAATTTAAATAAAGGCCAAATAATAAATCGTGCTAGCAAACCAACTTCTACCAGTATAAAAAACCAGAAGAGTGCTGTTCTTGCTAGTGGTTTCAACCAAAAAAAATATTCAATAAAAAGAATTAATAAAAAATATAATAAACCTAAAGAGAAAAAAAGTATAGTTCCTTTAATGAGTTCATTTGTATAATATTTTTTACTGAATTGTTGAAGCTTTTGTTCTATTTGTGAAAAATTACTCATAATACAAGTCTAAATATGTAAAATTAACTAATTTATAGTGGTTTGGAGAGAGGAATAGACGTTAAAGTATGTTATAATAAAGAAAGAATCGATTAAAAACAAGAATTTAGGTAGTTGAGGCTGTTAAAAATAATATAAAAAGCGGTCAATTAATCAATGAATAAACTTTTTTATATAAATTGAAGATCAATATAACCCCGAAATCGTATTAATCATAAATAAATATAAAATTATGAAAACCAAATTAGTAAACATTGAAAATGCAAAAATTTTAACGAAAGAAGAACAAGTAAGCGTAAAAGGAGGCTTCTGGGGAGGAGGAACTGAATGTGATATTACAGGTTGTTATGCAGCTTACCCAAATGGAGGTCAAGGTTTTGTAGGAAGAGAAGGCGGACCTTGTGCTTTAGATACTCATGATGATATGGCATGTATAGGTACAGTTCGTAATGGATTATGTTGTATCGGATAAATATTAACACTAATGTTATGTGTATTAAAAAGAGCATCGATATTGATGCTCTTTTTTTAATAAAGAACAGATCTAAAAACAATAATATATTTGTAAGGAATAGTTATTTAATGAAACTAAAGTCTAAAATAATTTTAC
The DNA here is from genome assembly GCA_020629275.1 of Tenacibaculum sp. Lineage (GTDB taxonomy): Bacteria > Bacteroidota > Bacteroidia > Flavobacteriales > Flavobacteriaceae > Polaribacter. The sequence goes on from JAHDDQ010000015.1 coordinate 51,243, forward strand.
AATGAAAAAACTAGTTTACTTTTTAGTACTAACCGTCTCTTTTAGTGCATTTTCACAAAGTCCTTGGACACAAAAGAAAGATGAAGCCTATTTACAATTATCATTTACTTCAATTTCTGGTTATACAGAATTATTTGCAAAAGGTGATGCGGTTCCAACGAACAGAAAGATGAATGACAATACATTACAGTTATTTGCTGAATATGGTTTAACCGACAAAACAACATTAATAGCTAATGTTCCTTTGAAATTTGTTTCTTCAGGAGCGTTAGTAGATCCAGCTGAAAATTTAACTACAGAAAGTTCATTAACAACATTAGGAAATGTTCAATTAGGAGTTAAACATAAATTTTATGATAATAAATGGTTGATTTCTGGACAATTAATGGTTGAAGCAAATACTGGAGATTTCGAAGAAGCTTCAGGTTTGCGAACTGGTTATGATGCTTGGACGTTTACACCACTTATTATAGCAGGTAGAGGATTCGATTCTTGGTATGTTCAGGCATTTACAGGGGTAGATATTAGAACAAATGAATACAGTTCTGCTTATAAATTAGGAGGTGAAGTTGGTTATAAGGCAATTGACTGGTTATGGATTGCTGGATTTTTAGATGGAGTTGCTTCTTTTCAAAATGGAGATGTAGCAATACCCGTAACCAATAGATTAACAAGTTTGTATGTGAACGATCAAAGCTATGCAGGTTTTGGATTAAAGTTAATCGGAGAATTCGATGATAATTTTGGAGCTAATGTAGGCTTAGGTGGCGCTTTTAGCGGAAGAAGAGTTGCGGTAGCACCAGCAATTTCATTTGGGCTTTACTATAAATTATAATAGTTAAAATAATTAGTTAAATAAGAAGGGTTTCACAGGAAACCCTTTTTTTATGCTTCCTTGTTTTTTCTCTTTCCTTCTTTCTCTTTAAAAACTATCTTTGCGCTTTATAAAAATAAAAAGATGTTAGAAAACGTTCGAGTGCGTTTTGCACCAAGTCCAACAGGGCCTTTGCATATAGGTGGAGTAAGAACTGCTTTATTTAATTATTTATTTGCAAAAAAATATAACGGAACTTTTGTATTGCGAATTGAAGATACAGATCAAACGCGTTATGTAGCTAATGCTGAACAATATATAATTGATGCATTGGAATGGTGTAACATTCCTTTTGATGAAGGACCAGGAAAGAATGAAAAATTTGGACCGTATAGACAATCTGAACGTAAAGAATTATATAAAAAGTATGCTGATGAATTGCTTGCAAAAGGCTGGGCATATTATGCATTCGATACTGCTGAACAGTTAGACGCACATAGAAAACAGCATGAAGAGGATGGTAAAACATTTATTTATAATTGGCACAACAGAGCAAAAGGAAGATTAGTGAATTCATTAGTGCTTTCTGAAGAAGAAGTTCAAGCTAAAATAACTGCTGGAGATAAATATGTAATTCGTTTTAAAACCCCACAAGATGAAACGTTAATCTTGGAAGACGAAGTTCGTGGTAAAGTAAGGGTTGAGACCAATACTTTGGATGATAAGGTATTATTTAAATCGGATGGTATGCCAACGTATCATTTAGCTAATATTGTTGACGATCATTTAATGGAAATATCGCATGTAATCCGTGGTGAAGAATGGTTACCTTCTCTCCCACTTCATACATTGCTATACAGAGCTTTTGATTGGCAAGCGCCAAAATTTGCGCATTTATCCTTAATTCTTAAACCAGTTGGTAAAGGGAAATTAAGCAAACGTGATGGTGATAAATTAGGTTTTCCTGTATTTCCTTTAGAGTATACAAATGAAGAAAATGGAGATGTTTCACGTGGATATAAAGAAGATGGTTATTTTTCAGATGCATTTATAAATATGTTGTCTTTATTAGGCTGGAACCCTGGTACGGAACAAGAACTTTTTACTTTAGATGAACTGGTTCAATCTTTTGATTTGAAAAGGGTTAGTAAATCGGGGGCTAAGTTTAGTCCAGATAAAACAAAATGGTTTAATCAACAGTATTTACAGCAAAAATCAGATGCAGCATTAACAGCATTGTTTTTACCTATTGTTGAAGAACATGCTAGTGCTTCAGAAGCAATTAAAACACCTATTGATGAAGAGTATGTAGAAAAAGTAGTAGGTTTAATTAAAGAAAGAGCTTCTTTTGTTCAAGATTTCTGGGATTTATCAAGTTTCTTTTTTGTTGCACCAACTTCATACGATGAAAAGGCTTCAAAAAAACAATGGAAAGAGACAACAGGTGAGCTTATGCAAGCATTAGTTTCTGTAATTGAAGGAATTCAAGTGTTTACTATTGAAAACGCACAAACAGAAATAAAAGGATGGATTACCAGTAAAGAAATTGGTTTTGGTAAAGTTATGCAGCCACTGCGTTTAAGCTTGGTTGGAAAGTTAGCTGGACCAGATTTGTTTGATATCATGGTTATGATTGGTAAAGAGCAAACCATACAAAGAATACAACATGCAATTGCTACTTTAGGATAAGGATTGCATTTATTTTACAGATTAAAAACCTCACAGATTTTAAAATCTGCGAGGTTTTTTGTTATAATTGTACTTGAAAAAAATTGTGAAAATGAAGAAGATATTATTCATTACTTTGCTAGGAATTAGTGCTACATGTTTTAGTCAAGATATTAAGTTAACAGTAAAAGAGAAAAATGGAAATTGTTATTGGCTCCCAAAAAACAACAATACATTAAACAAGCCTTTAAAAGTTAATTGTAAATTATTATCGTATTGTAAAGGGAAAAAGTTAAGAATACTTCAAATTAAATTATCAAACTTAGGCTATGATGTAAATATTAGTGGAAAGATTGATGAAAAGACAGCAGAAGCTTTCAGTAACTATTTAAAAAACAAAAAAATGTAATTTTCTGTTTTATGGCATTTGATGTTTATTTTGCAGATAGAATTAGGTATATTTTACATGATAAAAATATCCTTTTTTCTGAGTTAAAAATGATGGGAACTTTGTGTTTTAAGGTCAAAGAAAAAATGTTGTGTGCAATTCATATCGATAAAAAATACGGAGACAGTCTTTTAATGGCAAGAATCGGTAAAACTCAATATGAAAGTGCAATTCATAATCCGGTTTGTTTACCAATGGATTTTACTGGTAAACCTATGAAAGGTTATGTATTTGTTACTCCAGAAGGTTTTGATACTGATGAAGATTTAACATACTGGATTGATTTGTGCTTGCGTTTTAATCCGGAAGCAAAAGAAAGTAAGAAAAAGAAAAAGTAAAATGTTTACAACTGTAGTAAAAAGCACGTTAAAAGAAGATATTTCTATACTCGTGACAAAAGATAATCATCCGTGGAATTATTTGTGTGAATGTGGCGACGCAAAGGCGCTAACAGTAAAAGAGCTTCAAAACACAAATGCCATCTTCATAAGCCATACACATATTGATCATTTTGTGAATTTTGATACCGTTATGCGGCATCAAATAGGAATTGAACGCGACGTTGTAATATGTGGCCCGAAAGGCATAGCAAAACAAGTGCAAGCTAAACTAAATAGTTATACGTGGAACCTAATTAATAAAGGAGCTATACGTTATGAAATAAGAGAAATGTTGGCAGATGATAAAATTGTTGTTTTCGAATTGGAACCACCAACTTGGGAGTTAAAAGAGCTGCATACTATTGAAGGCAACTTACTTTTTAAGGATAAGGATTTTTCTGTTACTGGAGTTTTGTTAGATCATAAAATTCCTACGTTAGCTTATAAATTTCAGGAAGAAGAACTTGTTAAAATTAATATGGCGGAGTGTGGTTTTAAAGGTGGGAAATGGGTAAGAATTTTAAAAGAGGCATTCTTAAAGCAAGAGGATAACGTATCGATTGATGTTGAAGGAAAGGTATACAGCTCAAAAGAACTATTTCATTTACTTTCTATTCAAAAAGGAGATAGTTTAGGTATTATTATGGATCATGCTGCGAATGAAGAGAATCATTCAAAAATCGTGGAACATTTTAAGAATTGTAATAAAGTACTTATCGAAAGTTTTTATAGAAATGAAGATAAAGCGTTGGCTGCTATAAATTTTCATAGTTATGCAGCTCTGTCTGGAAGTATTTTAAAACAAGCGAATGTAATAGAAGCTGTTCCTGTTCATTTTTCAAGAAAGTATACTCCAGCACAAATAGCAACTTTAGAAAAAGAATTTTTTGAAGCGTTTACTTTTTAGAATAATGTATACATGTTGTTGATTAAAAAAGGGTTTAATTCCTTTAACCCGCATTATGCATTAGAAAATCTAATATAGCTCGAAACTGCTTCAAAATATATCACTTTGTTATGTTTCTCAAATTAACCGTA
>JAHDDQ010000157.1:0-1874 GCA_020629275.1 Tenacibaculum sp.
ACATCTCCATTACCTAGTACAATAGTTGCTCCTTTTAACCGTTCGCATCCCATTCCGTATTTTCTAGTCCATGGTCCCCAACCACCGCCCATAGAGTAACCAGCAATAGCAACACTTTGACATGTTCCGTGTGGAATTCCTAGATGCTCTTTATCTAATTCTTTTTTTATATTTAAAAACCTTGCTCCTGGCTGAATTCTAATTTGACGGATACGTACACCGTCTTTATTATAGTCTGGTAATGAAGTTTCCGTTTTATTCATTTCTGAAAAATCTATCAGTATTTTATTAGTGGCTACACATTCTCCTTCGTGATCGTGTCCTCCTGATTTTACAGTAATTTTTAAGTCATTTTTAGTTACATACGTAACTATCGCTGCTACATGCTCAGTAGTGTAAGGTTGAAGTATTAAAGAAGGTATAAAATCGAATCTTCTGTTAAATACTCTTCGTAATTCGTTGTAAGTATCTTTTTCTGATGATACCCAAAAATTTGGTTTAATTGAATACTGTTCGAAAACTTTTTTAAAATCTTCAATTGTTTCTTTATCTATAGTTTTGGCGTAAGTATCGTTTTTCATTTTTAAGGGACTCTATTATTTATTTTGAATACTTAAATATTTTTCAAGGCTGAAATAATTTCACTTGTATTTTGTCCTTCAATTTCATTTAAAAAATTAAGAAGTTTATGTTCTTCTTGTTTTTTAACAACTTCAAATTCATCTTCAACAGTATTTTCTATTTCTGTAAAAATTCCTCTTTTGAAAAGATCTAAACTTGGTTTAAATGGAGTTCCATCATAATATTTTGCAATAGTTCCAGGCCCCTCAGGTGAACCGTGGTCTGCATCTATAGATTGGCGCCATTTCCAGGCATGTCTAGCCCATTCGCCTTGATCTACCAATTGTGGTGATGTAAACCATACATTCCATGTAAGTACATTTTTTTCTTGTAACATATTTCCTGAACCTAAGTTAAATATGTCCATAACCAATTGATTAAATTTGTCTACTTCTGGAAATCCTGTTTTGATAATAGATCCTATTTGTACTTCTAAATTTGCAACCGACCACGCTTCTTCTTCGTGCTTTGCAAAATTAGGTATTGGAAACCCTTTACTTAATCCTTTTCTCAAATGGAATACAGGTTGATCTGGTTCTCCTACTTTATGTGTAGTAACCATAATTGCTTGAGCTTTTGTGGATGGAAATGGATAACTACTTCCTCTAAATTTATTCCACAATAAATCTTGAATCCCTTTTAATATGGGATTCGTTCTCCCCTCTGGCGGGCTAAACCATACTTTACCAACCACTCCCATGTCTGCAGCTAACTCTCTGTTATTCTCGTTAACCCAACCTCTTGTTCCTGTAACAGTTACTTCTACATTTATCGATCCAAAGATTTTTGAAGTTATACCTTGCTGAGGACATATTATTGAATATACCCTACCGGTATCTGTATAACCAATCCTAGAAATATCTGGTGCAAACATTTGGTAACATCGTTTTGGATCTGGGCTTCCCATTTGGGTTTCCCAACTAAACTCTGGCCATTCTACCGCTTGTTGTCTTTGTAACCTATCAATATTTAACATATTATCAGGCATTGGTAACGATGTTAAATTTGGATATGGATAAGCAAATTCTGGATTTGACTCTGCAAATCCACCTATCCAGCCTGCTAATGTGTTTTCTGTTTTTTGTTGATTATTCATTTTAATTCTTCTTTTGATTCTTCAAAATATAATGGATTAACTATTAATAAGATGTACTATCAAAAACCTCTAAATTATGAGAATTCCTATCCTCTATTAAGATTTTTCTCCTGTAGAAATTTTGTATTAAACCCCACTAGATCATTAATTTCATCTA
>JAHDDQ010000157.1:1884-8792 GCA_020629275.1 Tenacibaculum sp.
AAAAAACACTAAATTAAGTCCTCTATTTATATTTTTCTCCTTTTTTTTTTTTAAACCCCACTATTAATTTCATCTTAGTTAATGTAATAAGCACTTTTCCTGAATTCCTTTAAGCGTATACAGAATTAGTATAAGTGTTTTATTTTTGATTGATATTATCTGCCTTGTAATGGTAAACTAGAAAGCCTTCTTATAGAATTATAACAAGGCATAGGTTCTAATAGCTTCAGAAGCTTCTACTATTTACTTTTTAAACACAAGATGTCATCCCGTTAAGTAAAAAAGATCCTAAAGAATTTGGCTGCCCCATAGCACTTACTATACCTGCAGGTCCTTGTATATCATATATATTGCTAATTCCTGAACCGCCGTATAATTTGAAACCACAATATGCCATACTATTAATATTTTTAGCATGAGTATTATCTAAAAACTTCATTCCTGTACCTCCGATATTAACCTCTCCTGTTGATAAATTTACTGGTGATAAATAGGTTCCATTATTATTTGGAGCTTCATTATTTTTTACATTTATCAAAGCATATAAATTCCCTATACTGTCAAAAGTTAATGCTCCAACTGATTCTATGGATGGAAAAAGACTACCAATAATAGTATACTCATCACTTTTAGGATTGAATTTTGTGAATTTCAAACTTGGGCTCTCGTCTTTTATTATGCTATAAACAATGCCATGTTCATCCATAGTAAGTGCTTCGACTGGATTATTACCAATTGTAGTTGTTACTGTACCTTTTCCTGTAGTCGTATTAATTGACAAGAGTGAAATACCTTTTTCTCCTGATTTGCTAGCCCATCCATAAACATCACCTCCACTAGATGTAAGTCCATTAACTGTCCAGTTTTCATTTAATATCGGTCCTCGTTTAGATAGTCCAAAAGTTATAGGATCCATTTGATAAAATATACATCCTTCATTTGTAAACCCGTTGTCAATTACATATATTTTTGTATTCATGATAAATAAGTTATTAATTATTTTACTAGTTCTAAGTTAATTAGTAACATGAGTACTTTATGAAACAACTTCTTTGAACACACTAAAATCTGGTATAAGTGCATTGTTTATTAGTATAAAAAAAACCGCAACTAATGTAATTAGTTACGGAGTGTTCTTGTAATTTTTTTAATCCCAAATTCATATGTAAAATACTTACCATTTTAATGTATATTTTGCTTTGTAATTATCTTTTGTTGCGTCATAACCGTAAGTTCCCCAATGATTTTCATATGTTCCAGCTCCAGTTGGTTTGGTGTTTTCATCATACATTTCAAAAAGGAAACAAGGTATTTTACCAGATCTTCGTGGTGTTCCATTTCCACTTTTACAATGCTTTATTAAATTTTGATTGAATGTTTGTGCATTAGTGTTTGTGGCCGACGGATAACTCGCTACCGGTCCGGTTGGCCATCCTGCTTCTCCTATTACAATTGGTAAATCTCCATAATTATTATTTCCTAAAGCAACATATAGTGCATCATACATAGCATCAAATATATTTTTATAAGTATAATTTCCGTCATGAACCCAAACACCTGAATCGTTTTTTGCTGTGAATAAGCAATAATCTAATGGTATACTTGGCTGATTATTTTGAGTTATAAACGGATATACATTTATCATAAATACAGAATCATCAGCCTTTAAGATAGTACATACATCTAAAATGATATTTTTAAGATTGCTATTTAATGTTCCTGCTGAAGGTGGATAAGAATTCCCCATAATAGCATAATTAAAAGGAACAGTTACTTTAGTAGAAAGTCCTTTTACTTTAATTGCTGCTTTTATATTTGTTAGTGCAGCTACTAAATAGGGTGAATATGCATTATTCCACCATTCACCCAAAGGTTCATTTCCAACACAAATCATTGGAATTGTAGTCGGATTATCTGTTAATACTTTTATTATAGCATTAATAGTTGCAGCATCATTATTTGCACAAGCTTTCAAATCACCATTAGGTACATCTACCAAAACTTGTAATTCTTGTGCTGCAAATGCACTTATGCAATCTATTTGATTATACGTAAACATTTTAACGGTTCTAACGCCTGTTGCTTTTATTTGTGAAGCAGCTGAAACCGCGTCTACTTTTTCTTTAGAACTTTGAAATGTATTGCTGAAATTAACTCCGATTGTTGTATTAAAGATTGAGTTACTCATAGTAGTTAGATTTTAGATTTACCTAATCTATAAATATCTTAGGCTTGTTTAGTTTGATTATAAGAATTATACATACCGAAGTTATTTTATAATTCAACTATTTCACACTTTATTCCTTTGAGCGTAAATATTTCAGGTACAGAAGTTTGGTTTTACAGATCAACAACAAACCTTGTTCTTTTAGATATCTCTATTTTATTTGATTAATGACTTTTCCATGTTAAATTATGATATCCAGCGGTATTCCACCCTTCATATGCCTCACTCTTAGTTTTTGGTCCTGGATGATAATGACCACTTTCATTATCTAATTGTACATTATTATTTTTAGAAGCTACAATATCCTCATGATCTAAGGCTTGTAATCTTTCCATTTCAGGTCTCCAATATTCTAACTGATCAAGACAAGTCTTATAAGTAAAAAAAGCTTCCCTCTGTTGACCGCTTAAGCTATCAGCCATATCTTGTAACGTTATAGAACTATCATCAAAACCTTCAATAATTCGCTGTGCTTGCTCTTGAACTCCTTCTAAAACCCTACTCCAATGTGTTATCTTAGCTGCAGTAGTATCATATTCTCCTTTATTAACTTGGGCATCCGAATAATTTACTACTGCCATTCCAGCAGCTTTAACTTGTTTACCTTCTCCTACAATAGCATGTTTTATTGATCCTGAATTACTCCCAATTGATAATTGACTATTTTTATCATAAACATATAGTACTTTCCCCATATGTAATAGTGTATTAAAGGCATTACTTGTCCTTGGTGAATATTTAATAATACTACCTCTATCATATGCTGAAGCGGCATCTGCGTGCTGTTCTTTAAATAATGTGTATTGAGCAATCTCATCTTCATAATGAGCCGCCTGATTATTTTTGTAAAGTTTTGGCTTGGATAAAAAATAACCAATCAGCGCGCCTATACCTGCTCCTACAATACCACCTATTATTCCACCTCCAACAGTTCCAATAACTGGAATGGCACTTCCTAATACTGAACCTCCATAAGCACCGAGAGCTGTTGCCCCTGCAAGTGTTCCTCCAATATTCTTCTTTTTAGTAAGTTGTTTTACAGAATTTTCTGCAGTTTTATTTTCTTTTGTAGTAGTAGTAAAATTATGAGCGATTTTCATTGTTTTAGCACCCATAATATCTGCCTCTTTTTCTAGACTATTATCATCGTTAATACTCACTTTTCCTTTCATTTGCATTGTAGGCTTTACTCTACCTTGTTTTTGTTGTACAATATGCCAAGCTTCGTGAGGTAAATGCTTTTCCTGCCCGCTTCCTAAATATATTTCATTTCCTTGTGCATATGCATGCGCATTTAGTTGTGCCTGGTTTACTAGAATTATAATGTACTTTAACATCATCCATAGTATATCCTGAAAGGTTTTCTATTCTCGATTTTAAATGATTAGGTAACCTGTATTATTCGTTTTTCTTTGTATCGAATTTAAACGATGATCTATTAAGTAAGCTCCGTTAGACGAACTTTCTTTTCGTTGTGCTACATATTCAGCCGCAGAAATACTACGGTTATTTTTATGTAAATAATCTCTAATACGTAGTTTGCTTTCCATAGTGTTTTTATGTAGTTGTTACTTTTTTCTACATTTTATTTATGCAAATAGTAAAATCTATATCCATATAATCATCTTTTACAATAACATCATCTGAAAGACTTTTACAGTACTCTAGTATAGAGTGTTTATTATGAGCAATTATTAATTCTCCTGAAGGGAATTTTTGATCATCTAGCATATTAAAAACCAATGTCTCTTCAGCTGCATTAAAAAGTTTTGCTATCATGGTTTTATAATATTCTTCTTTTTTACTTCTATACGATAATACACCGCTTGCTATTACAATAGCTATGTTCGGAAGCTGACAAACACTGAAATCCGTATTATAAAACCATACACCTTGTTCTTCTTTAAACCTAGTTCTTGCTTCTTCGATGAATTCTGTTTGCTGATCAATACCTATATAATCAAACCTCTTGTATTCTTTATCTAAATATGCTTTAAAATCTCCATATCCGCAACCTACATCTAAAACTGCTTTATTATTAAAATCAACTAATTCACAAAAAGCTTCAAAGCGAAGTTCTTGTACTTTTTTACTTGTCCATCCTTGCTTTTCCGCATTAGAATATTGTTTGTTCTTCAAACGAAATTAATGATAATACTTAATAGTTTGTTTTTCTGTAATGGTCATTAATAATCATATTTTAATACTTTATATATTTTAATTTGTTATATATGCATGTATACACCTCAACTTTAACAACAATCACTTTCTAATAAAGATAATCTTTGTTTTAGAAACTAGTTATTACAATCATTAAGAAGCAAATAACTTTTTCTTTATGTAGCTAAGGGCTAATCTTCCTAACTATCTGAGTTCTCATGCTCATAATGTCCTTGACTATTATGAAAAGCAGTCTCTTCTTTTATCATCTCTGAAATTGAGTTGGCTTTTTTACTATGAAAATGCTTATTTTTAGATTTATTTTTAGGCTTTTTTAGATGTTGCTTTTTTGCTTTTTTTCGTTCTCTTCTTATTTCTTTTAATTGTTCACCATAGCGGCTTTCAAACTCATTTGGATCTTCTACTTTCGCACTTCCTTTTAACATCGTTTCATTTAATAATTCTAAATGAGCTTGTTGTAAACCTAATTGATTTGGTGTTTCACGATCGACATTTATGGGTCTTCCTGGATTGCTTTTCTTTTGTCTTTCATGAACGGTGTCTTCTGACAAAGTATCATAAACTTCATGTGGAATTTTGAAAGATTTTATTGAAAATTTATTTCCTAATTTCTTCTCCGTTGGATTTGTACTTTTTTGTTTGTAAAACTCCAAAGCTCTCTCTGGTTGACCAAAGTTTATCCAACTCATTGTTCCTGAAGGCTGTCCTTTTCTAGATTCAATAAATTTTCTAGAATATTCTGCCATATCCTTAGTTTTTTTCGGTGTTTTCTTCCCTTTACCTATATTTTCATATTCTCGAACATCTGGCTTCGGATTATAGATAGCAGCTTTACTTCTCTCATTTTTAGGCATATGTAAATGACTGAAACGTTCGTCGAACTTTTCAACTTCAACACGATAAGCTGAAACTGGACCTTCTGGTAAAGGTTTCATATTTAAATCATTATCATCTCGTCTTGGATATATTTTCCTAGGATTAGTTTTTCCGTGAGTAATGGGCTTTGTTTCAACAGGTAATTGCTTGTCCCATTTGTGACGACTCTTTTGAGTATCATAACCTGAATGTTCTGAGAAATCTCCTACAAACTCTCCTTGATTCTTTAGAGCCGAGCGTCTTTTTCTTTCATTCTTATAATCTTTACGCCTAGGTTTTACGCCCAACTCTCTCTTGAAACCTTTGTTTCTTCTTACCATTTGTACTGTAGAAGAATCAGAATATGATTGAGGAGTGTTCTTTACCTTATGAAAATTTCTTTGTGTGTTAATTTGTATTCTATTGTCCAGAAGATTGAATCCGAATATTTTATCTGTAGAAAAATTAGCTACAGGTATATTCTTACTATTTATCTTCTCTTTAAACTGCTTATACATTTAAATTGTAAATTTAATTTCCACTTAACTATGCATTAATTCAAAACTATTACCTCTATATTTTTATCTCCTTTTCTTCTTCTCTCTCGCTTTTTGAGCAGCTCTTCTTCCTTTTTCATGTCTATCTCCACCCGATCCTCTTTTCTGATAACCTGAACCATCGTCATGAGACCCTCCTAATTTATGAGTCCCTTTTCCGGTGTTACTTCTGTTATGTTTATGTCGTGAACACCCTGAAAGATGCCCTTTCGCCTTTCCACATTCGTCACAAGGTTTGAGCTGTAAAATATTCTCTCCTGATTTTATACTTTTCTTCTGTATGGTTTTCATAGTACCAGAGCAGCTAGCACAACCACAACCTTTATTATGTACTCCTGTTATTTTTTTCTGAATTATTTCGTTAGAATCACTTACCTCTCTATTATCTTTTAAATTTATTCCCTTTTGAAAGCTTCTCCTCTGGGATACGGAATTTGAATTTTGATGTTTTTTCGTTTGTTTGTACATTTTTTTTAGTTTTATAAATTTTTAGTTAATCTATTTTACCTCATCCCTAAAGCTTTATCTCCCATTACATCTGCCTCTTTTTCCAACCCAGCATTATCATTTATCTGTGTTCCATTAATATTTTTAGTTGATTGTACGCGTCCTTGTTTTTGCTGTACAACATGCCAAGCTTCATGAGGTAAATGCTTTTCTTGACCAGAGCCTAAATGAATCTGTGTTCCTTGCGCGTAAGCATGTGCATTTAATTGTGCTGGCTTACTGGAGTTATAATGTACTTTAACATCATCCATAGAATGACCCGAAAGATTTTCTATTCCTGATTTTAAATTATCAGGTAAACCTGTTTTATTTGGTTTTCTCTGAAGAATACTTTGAGAACGATTATCTTTTAGTTCAATCGATTGCTTACCAACTGCAGTAGCCGCACTTTCTTTCTTCTGAACTGTTTTTAATTTTTCATATTCCATTATCAGTAGTATTATGCTTTGTCTGTTCTAAATTCTATTGATGCTAAATTAATTTCATTACATTTTAAACCCGCATTATGCATTAGAAAATCTACTACAGCTCGAAACTGCTTCAAAATATATCACTTTGTTATGTTTCTCAAATTAACCGTA
>JAHDDQ010000158.1 GCA_020629275.1 Tenacibaculum sp.
CTTGAAGATATACCTTCAATATATATGTTTAACTCTTCTTTTTTCTTAATTTTTATTTCTTTGTTACCAGTAATTGAATACAGTTGTGAATAGTATAGTTTACTAGATTTATTATTTAAGTCAAAAGCATTGATGGTAAAGTTTGACAAAGGTTTAGATTCTTGCGAAGAAACATTCTTACCTCTTTTCGAATACATAAGTATTACTCCACCCATTGCTCTTGTTCCAAACATCGTAGCTTCATTACCTGTTAAAACTTCTATTCTTTCAATAGTAGATAAATCAAAGGTTACAAGTGGGCTAGCAAAAGGAACAGGTTTCTGTTCATCAGAAGTTAATCCAATATTAGTTATTGGCTGACCTAAATCAATTTGAGCACCATCAAGGATAAATAAAGGTGCAACTTTACTATTGTTCAGTAAAATTCTTGGGCTATTAGCATCTCCTCTTATTCTTACTCCAGGAACTCGATCAATAACATCTACTAATGAGGGTACATTTTCCAAGTCTTTTTCGTCTAAAACTCGACTTGATGGAATTTTGATGTTATAAAGAGATTTAGCTCTTTTCTTTTTTCTTTTACCAGTAATAATAACTTCATCCAGTTTAATATTGTTATCAGTAACATCACTAATTAATTTTCTTTTAATTTTTATTTCATCATTAAGTTCATGCTGGCCTACAGAATTATCATTATGAAATATTTCATAATTAGTTTTATTTTTTGAAACCTGTGAAGCTAAATTAATCCTTACTTGATTAGTTGATTTTTGGTTGATAATAGCTTCAAATATCAATTGAGTTTCACCTTCATGGTCGAAGTTAGGTATAGTAAAATTCCCATTGTTATCTGAAGTAGAAGTATATGTTTTTATATCTCTAAAAGATTTAGCAATAAGTTTAACAGTAGTATTTCTTAATAATTGGTTGGAGAAACTTTTTATAGTTCCTTGTATACTCATGAAGTTCTCTTTTTGAAATTTCTTATCTGTTGGTAATTTCATATTAGACCAGTTATACTTTCTATAGTCATGAGATAGCATAATGATGTCAGCTTTACTTTTGGTAGCTCTCTTATTATCACTCAAAAATAAGTCTGGATTAATTATAGTACCTTTTATCTCAGACTCAAGATTTAGATAGGTAGTAATGTTTTTTGAAAAGTCTTTTTTTACTTTATCTTCTTTAGAAAGTACTGAAATAAGTAAACTTGAAGGTGTCGCATTATTATCAGAATCAAAAGTTTTTGTGCTAATAATAATTTTATCTTTTTTAGATTTAATTTTTGTATTTATATTGAGTTGTTTCAAATTATTTACAAAAACAGCTCTTTCTCCTTTTAATTCTTTGTTATTATTTAGTATGCTAAAAACTAAAACACCAGTTGGTAATTTTGTTTTAGGAATTTCAATATTTATATAAGGTCGTTTACCAAGCTTAAATTTCCCTTGATAAAAGCGATCCCTATACATATGTCCTAATAAGTAGAATTCGTCATTTATATATTTCTTTGTTGCTTCTATTCTGATATTAATTGTATTATCATTAATATTATTAATACTAAAAGAATAACCTTCATCTTCAACAGTAGGTAACTCATATTTCTTACCATTTTCTAATATGGCAAAATATTTTTCGTTTAGTTTAGGTTTCAAATTAAAATAGCCACAACCTTGCAGTTTAGATTTAAAAGATGTGATTGTATTATTTTGACTGTCAATTATTTTTCCTTGAACTTTTTTATGCTCACCAAAAAAATTGGTAGCCTTAAATGCGACTTTACAGGTTTTATTTTTAATTAAATTTCCTCCTTCAGGATAAAAAGTTAAGTGAGTTTTTTCTTCATCTGCTTTGTTCATTTTAGAGTCTTCATTTATTCGTATTGTTTTTTCAAAGAAAAAGTTAGCGTCAAAATTTCTCATCCAATTTGTGTAAGCTATAAATTTATAACTACCACTTTTCATGTCTTCAGTAATTGATAATGCCCCAGAAATAGTTCCGTTATTGGTTCTTTTTATTTTTTGTGTGATGACTTTTTTATCATCTAAGGAAATCAAATCGACGTAAACAACATTCTGATCAAATATAGGCTGATGGCTAGATCCATCGAGATGATATCCAAAATAGGACAGTGTATCACCTTGCTCGTAAATATCTTTGTCTGTTTGAATGTAGATTTTTTCAATTTGATTTTTTTTATTGTAAGTCTTCATAAGCTCATCAAGCTCATTGATATAAGGCGTATTACTAATCAATTTTTGTTGAGATGCTATTTGTTTTCTACTATTAATAAAAAGTTCATCAAATGCATAATTTTTCTCAAAATCTTGAGTAACTTTTTCCTCAACAGGTGTACGTTTTACTATGGGATTTTCTTTCCAAAATTCTTTATTGTAGGTTACTTCATCTAACTGTTTCCAATCTCCTTTATAATTTTTGAATTTTATACTTGAAGTTTTTTCATCAGAATTGACGTATTCAAAAAAAGTAATTAAGGAAGATGTCTTTACTTTTTGAGGCGACTTATTTTCATTGATATAGGTAAAACTTTGATCAATTTTTAAATAATCAAGTACGATTCCTTTCTTAAAATTATTGATGAAGCTCATATCATACGATAGAGAGTAGTCTTTGTAAGAGGCATTTTTTTCAGAAAATTTAATCAATTCTATATCGTCATTTCTAATTTCGCCAGTAATTTTATAAACATCAGAAGTTTTCATATCGATGTAAACTTCTCCTTCAAATATAGGTGTTGTAATTTTTTTCTTTGGCTTAAACCATAGTATGGCTATTTTATTATTGTTAGATTTAATTACTTCATCTATGGTTATATCATAATATCCTTCGGCATTAGGGTGGAGTGGAAAAATGATATCGTCGGTCTCTGGTTGGGTAGATTTAATAATTCTCGAAAAATAAGTAAAATTTCTATTATTAACGAAGCCATCTTTTAAGGCATATCTACCTTGATTCAAATTCCAGTTGTTAATACCATTTCTATTAAAGTTAGCATCAAAAAATATTTCAGAGAACTCATAATAACCAGAATCGTTCAAAGTTTTTTGTCGATAAAAAGCTTTTCCATATTTTTTTTCATAAAGTTTACCTTGTATTTTATTATAGGCATTTCTGGCTAAGGTTATCGCTTTATCTTGACTTTTATTATTTAGACTAATCTCGTTAAGAATGTAAGTTTTAGGAGATAATGTTATAATAATATTCTCATTAGATTGAATAGTTATACGTTTTGTTTCATAATTAATGTGTGAAAAAGTAAGCTTAGCAGGGAATTGATTAATATTAAAGACAAACTCGCCTTCTTCATTAGTTGAAGTTCCAATTGTTCCGTTAGAAATATTACAGTACTTTATGATTTTACTATTGCTATCAATAACTTTTCCAGTTAAAATTAGTGGTTTGTTTTGAGTATAAACAACAGATAAACTGATAAAGATAAAAAGGAACGAAAAGATTGTATTTTTCATATAGCTAGTTATTTAAAATTATAATTTACTATAAATTAGAATAAAAAAGTATTTTTTTAACTTTTTATTTATTGAAGTGAAAATCATCATAATTCATAAAAGTTATCGTGAATATTCACCGAAAAAAAATATAAAATAATTTAAATTCTAGTAAGTAATATAATAGGTCTTTGATTCAGCTATTTCATCAAGGTATTAGGACCATGATTTACATTTCAAATGTATTTTCTTGTAGCCTAGAGTAGTAGAAGAGAAGTAGAGTGGTATTGATTCTTGGGATGTAAGTAGGAGTGAGCTCAGTTTAAAATAAAGCTGATATAATATGCTAAAACTAAATTTAATACATAGTGGAGGGTTATAAACTAATTGAAGCTAGGTAAATTAGAGGAGATTTAATTATTTATTATCAAATGATTTAGTATAAAACTAAGGTAATATAATTGTATATAATTAGAAATTTTATATTAAGTCTCATGATATTGATCCCACATGAAAATCATTAAAGTAACAGCAGTAGACTTAATTTAAAATATATTAATAGGCATAAAATTACCTATTAATATATATCCAACCAGTTAATGTTTTATCCAAACTATCATCGCCAAACTTAAGAATATAAAAGTACGTTCCTACAGGAAGTTGTTTTTTACCATCTATAGTAGCTCTTCCTTCTGAAAGTCCTTCCCAATTATTATCATATTTTTCAACTTCTAACACCGTATTTCCCCAGCGATTAAAAACAGATAGCGTGTTCTTTTTGTATTGTTCTAATCCTTCGAATACTAAGGCATCGTTTATTCCATCCTCATTTGGAGACATTAATAAATTTGTTCCATCAATATTACCATTAGGTAATTGAGAACCTATAGTAATAATATCATAATTATCAGGAATGAAAGAAGAAGATGTTAATCTACCTTCATTAAAATCACCGGTAATATTATTACCTCCTAAATCGAACCATTTGTTTTCTTGTTTATTCCAACCGACTACACGTAAAGACTGTAAATCGTTTGATATAGACTCTATATCACTTTGAGTATCCCAAGTTAAAGTTACAACAGTTTCTGAAGCCCCATCGAGGTCCCAGAACTCTAAATTACTTATATTATTAATAAAGATTTGTTTTTCAGTAGTGTCGAAAGTTGATGTGAATGAAGAAAGTGAAATGGATGGAGTATTGGGATTTTCAAAATAATACGCACCTTTAAAATTCACATTTTGTTGCTGCTTTGGTGTAATCATAGGTCTGAATCTATTATCATCACCTATCGGAAAAATAAATTCTTTAGTACTTATGACAGAAGCATAACCATCTGTATGTCTCAAATCGTCTTCACCTACATAAAAATTATGTGTAATGAAATCTAAAGATACATTAATCATATCTCTAGGTGTAATAACCTTACCATTAACGTATTCTAATTCGTTTGTAATTCCTAGAGCTACTTCAAGTTCTAAATTATTTACAGCATCAATCTCTACGTTATTGAAAATAGGTTTGTTATTTCCTGAAATAACTCTAACTTCATTGTCGCTATAAAAGCCAACTAAGCCTAAATTATCATCAAAGTCACCGTTATTTACTAAATCTGTGTGAAAACCTACATTTGCATTTGAATGAATTTTAATACTTCCGAAATTTTGAAAAGCATTTTGCGCACTCGTAACTAATGGCATGAATAATAATGCCATGAAATATGAAAAAAATCTCATGTTCCCGTTTTTTATGTTCCCTAACCTTTTTATCGGTTATTTTTAACTTACATACCTATCTTGTTTTAAGTTATTCTAGTCATCATCTAATTAGGGTTAGATTTGTCGATAACTATGTAGAAAACCTAATACTGTAGGATTTTTATTTTAATCTTTTTGACTCTGTAAAACTAATTAATATAAGCTTATATATTTCTTAGTTTTGACGAAGAGCTGCTTTATTTCAGTTAATAAACCACTATAACATGGTTTTGTCGTTAACCGAGTAATTGTGTTTAATTTAAAGCCAAATTCCCATTAAGGCTTATATTAAATTAGACACATTTCTTTTTAATTTGTCACTTGTTATTTGCTTTTAAATGGTTTAAAATTAATATTTTATTATTCCCCCAAATATATAAAAGTATTAACAACTAAATAAGGTTGATATCTTCCGAAGGGTTGATTTGATCCGCCACTACTAACAGTAGCTGTATGATTGTGATTACCTGTCGTACTTGTATTCGTTGTGCCATTATTGGCAAAAGAAGTAACATTACTATCTACATTATTGAAAACTCTGAGTGTTCTTGTTCTTCTAGGAATGGTATGTCTATGATTACCACTAGTCGATGTTGTACCTGTAAAATTTACATTAGGCAGATTAGCACGTGTTAATGTAGTATTTACTTGTCCACCAGTGTCTCCAATATTTTCACCAGTACCAGGATGCTTTAAAACTCTGTTATTAGCATTTGGAAGGGTAGAAGTGAAGCCCAATGTATTGGCTGCTGATCTTGCATTACTGGATAGGCTAGAGGTATTTCGACCGTTTAATATATACCAACCAGAATGATCAACAGTTTGCACTCCATATTTAATATCTCCAACAGTATTTCCTGTATTTCCAGCTATAGGTACCCATGTAGTACCATCAAACATATACAAGCCTTTTTGAGCAATATTATATAATACTGAACCTTGATTAGCACCAGTAACAGCATTCATTTCGGCATTATTATTTGCTGTAGGGATTCCCATAACAGAATCAGAATCTATCTGTCCTGAAAGCATATTTACACTAATAAAAAATAAAATAAATAAAAAACGATTCATTAGACTAGCTGTATTGGATTAATTAATTTTTCTTAAAGTCATGCCAGTAGCATTACCATTAATAATAACGCTTGCATTGGTAGAACTTAAATCTTTTCCTCTAATTTTTATACCATAACTCTGAAATGCATTTAAATTTAATAATACAGTTCTAGATGCGTTGGCATATTTATTTGTGTTTTCATCACCATATAGCGTAATTATCGCACCTGTATTGGCTATTGGATTAGTATTTTCACATACTACAACCTCAAATGAAGGTCGATTAAAAATATAATTTTTTAGTACAGAAACAGAAAATGATATTTCATATAATCCCGTTTCAGTTACTTGTACTTGATCATTAGTTAAATTATTTAAGTTACCACTTGAAGCTCTTACTGAGTTTAATGGAATTTGTACGCCATTAGTATTGAATCCATTTATGGATAGGGTTGAGTTTGAATTATTGAACTTATCCACGTAAGTTAAAGTAGGGGAACCGCTACTACCTGAGCCACTAGAATTTTCGTTATTTGTTTGATGCCAGTTGTTTCCATCACTTTGTAACTTCAGTGTACTGTTTGAACTTATCGTTGTTGCATTTGAATTTGAACTATTAATAAAATTTGACACTGATACATTATTACTAGTCGTGTTCTTCAGAAGGTACTCTCTACCACGACATGTATTAGCATTTGGTAAAATTATACTGTGATTTCCATTAATGATAATCGAGTAATGATCTTCAGTTAATGTTAAATTAGAGGTAGTAGTAATAATTGATTTCGAAACCGAACCCACAACTTGTAGAGTGGAGTTTGCTATATTAAATCCAGATTGTGGATCATCGTAACTACTATCAACAGGAATTTCATTAGTATTAATATTTATACCAAACCTAGTTTTTGCATCTGCCGAGTTATTGCTTCCTTGAACTCTGAATAATTCTTTATGAAATTGTCCTCTTCTATAATCATATCTTTTAAAGATAATAGGCTCAGCACCATCATCACCTATAATAAATTCTAATCGACCGTCATTTGATGGACCACCTGATCCTATTTCAAACAAATCAGTAATACCAGAACTACCTTTCAATCTAAAGCTACCATTAGGAGTAGTGAAAAACATAGGTTTGTAAAAAGAAGCACCAGAGGCTGCAAATTGAAGAGCAGAAAGATTACCGTCTCCTTTTACATGAACTAATGCTTGGCTACCATCTGTATAATCAGGATATCCTTGAACCAAACCTAGAGTTGACCTTCTACCAAACTCAAGTATAGGTAAATTATTGGATCTAATTTGCATCTTTACATCATCAATAGTCCCTAGAAAATTAGTGTTATTTGTACCAATATTACCATTCGTTAACCAATTATTACCATTTGAAGATACCCAATTTGTTCCGTTGAACATATACAAACCTCTCTGTGCAATATTATACACAAGAGAGCCCGTATTAGCACCAGTAATAGAAATCATCTCAGCATTATCAGTTACTGTTGGAACACCCATTACAGAGTCGGCATCAATTTGACTAGAAAGTGAAATTGATATTATGAACAGTAAGCCAAAAAATAAATAGTGTTTCATGATTTATAAAATTATCTGAATTTTACAATACTTAGGTGTCTAAGGCAACTTAATAACCGTAAACATGAAATCCAAATCTATATCATCTCCTTGCGAAGCACCATTGTCACTATCTTTAATGTTTACTTTAAACCCATTGGCAGTTTGTTCATAATATGTAATTCCAGGATCATCATAGTTTGCATTAGAGTTTCCAGGACAATTTCCACCACAATCAGGAATAGTCAATTGAATTATATAATTAGCATTAGGTAAAGCAGTATCAAATGTTACTAAGTAATCTCCTTCGGTACCACCACCACCATTATTAGTAGTAAGTTTCGTTATAGAGGCATTGTAAATTGCACCAGAATTTGTTGTCCCATTAGCATTTACTTTACCAGCAGCATATATAACAGGTCCAGCAAAATAAGCACCTCCGTCTGATCCTACCTTAATTTTATTGTCAGCATCTGAACTAACTACTTGTGCAGTTTGGGTACTTCCATTTTCATTTCTATATGTAATCTCCCCTGTAGCATTTGGATCAGAGGAAGATGGAGTATCGTCTTGAGAAAAAGTGGTAACAGTTTCCGTAATGGTTCTATTAGCTCCAGATGCAGAATGAAGTGCAATTGTTCTTCCAGTTAGTCCTGAAGGAGGACTTACTGTATTAACTACTGAAACACTGTTCGGTATAGTAACAGTATTACCATTTGAAATTGTTAATTGGTTGCTAACTATTGATAATGTTTGATCGTCAGTAGTAGGATCTCCCGGAGGACCTTGTGGTCCTTGATTACCTACAGGACCTTTATCTCCTGTAGCCCCTTTGTCACCAGTTGGACCTTTGTCTCCAGTTTCACCTTTATCACCATCTACACCTTTAGGACCTTGATCACCAATTGGACCTTTGTTATCACCATCTAAA
>JAHDDQ010000159.1 GCA_020629275.1 Tenacibaculum sp.
TGTTCTAAAACAACAAATTGTCCTAGAGCTGCCATAGCCTCACAACCATATACCAATGCTGGATCTCCTCCCATAAGTATGGCTACGCTAATGGTTTCCATGATTTCTTCGGAAGTGGCTCCTGCCTTAAGCGCATCGTGCACATGAAACGCAATACAACCATCGCACCTTACGGTTATGGCAATGCCCAGGGCTATAAGTTCTTTTGTTTTTGTAGGCAAAACACCTTCTGCAATACTTGCTTTATGAAGGTCATTAAACCCTTTCATCGTATCGGGTATTTTAGTTCCCAATTCATCCATTAATTTGGTTAGGTCGTTATAATTTTTTGAATAATCTTTTACCATAGCTCAAAATATTAAGTGTTAGTCACTGCTGTTAACAAAGCTATTTTAAAAAAGAAACCCTTAAAATGACGTAGGTCATTTCTGTTCTTTCGGCTCTTTATTTCCTTTGTTATCATAAACACAACCGTAATGAAAAAAAGAAATTATGCAATAGCATTGCTTTTAATAATTAGTGCATTAGCGGTACAAAGCTGTGGTCCAATAGTCATTTCCTCCAGACCTGATATACCTCCACCACCTTGGTTTTATCCAAATAGAGTTGAGAATGTACGCTATGTGTATTTTCCGGAGTTTATGATTTATTATGACCTCACATTGAGGAATTATATCTATCGAAACAATAATGTATGGGTTCGAGTAAATGTATTACCCCCACGGTATAGAACCATTAATTTAAACCGAAGCAGGTTTGTAAGGATTAAGTCTTATCGTGGCGATAACATAAGTAAGTATCATCGGGAAAACAATACTACTCGAAGACGCACAAATACAAGTAGCACAAGAGGTAGAAGGAACTAGAAATTCTCTTTAGAAATTTAAACTGAAAATGAATTAAAAAATAAAAGTATCATGAAAAAGGCATTAATCTTATTACTGGTTTTTACTATTACAGGATGTAATAGCCAAGACAAAAAGAAAAAGCAAGCTACAAGTGATAAAATCGATACCACGATTGTTAAGCCCAAGGAAGCGTGGGATGTTCATAAAGAATATGATGAATTTGGAAATCTCATAAAGTATGATTCCATTTATTCTTGGTCATACTCAAACATTGAGGGAGATTCTCTTCGCGTAAATTTAGATAGTATTATGGATTCATTTAAAGGCTATTTTGATAAAAATCCATCTTTTAAATGGCAAGACGGTTTTTCATATTTTCCAAAAAATGATTCTCTTCTAATGAATGATTTTTTTGAGAAGGATTATTTCTTTAGAAATTGGCAATCTCAGCATTCTGAATTAGATAAAATGATACAGAGAATGGATTCTTCCCGTAATGCGTTCTTAAAGCGTTTTCATCCAGGACTGTTAGAATCTAATAGTAAATCTAAGTTGTAACAATTAGGGTTTTATTGGTTTACTTCAATTTTTAAAAATTGAATCCATGACATTATTAGATTATAGGAATCTTTAGTTTAAAATTGAAGATGACTCATATCAATAGTAAATACCTGCCTTTTAAAACGGTGGATGTTTGTGTACAACATATTTTTTAAAATAAACTCATTTAGTATGTAACAGAAGTAAACATTTGACAAAAGCTAGTTAACAAGTTGTTTTTTTTTTGAATAGATTTGATTTTACTTGATAGATTATTTTGAAATGTTAGCGATTAATAAATTGGATTATTTAATACAGAATAATTATATTTATACTATTGTATAAATATAATTCATTCAACTCTTTAAATCAATAACGAAACTGATTACATGGCAAAAAGAAAAAGTACATCGCCAAAAACTACAACTAAAAAAGTTGCATCAAACAAGAAAACCATACAAAAGAAAGAGGATGCATTTCTTATCGTTGGTATTGGCGCATCTGCTGGAGGTCTAGAAGCCTTCAAGACTTTTTTTTCAGAACTGCCTGATGCTCCAGGAATGGCCTTTGTAATCGTACAACACTTGGATCCTACGCATAAAAGCTTAATGGTAGACTTGCTTAAAAAGTATACCAAAATGCAAATCAGTGAAGTAAAAAA
This sequence comes from Tenacibaculum sp., assembly GCA_020629275.1. Taxonomy (GTDB): domain Bacteria; phylum Bacteroidota; class Bacteroidia; order Flavobacteriales; family Flavobacteriaceae; genus Polaribacter. The sequence continues at coordinate 2,050 of JAHDDQ010000159.1, forward strand.
TCATACAGAAGTCCTAAAAGATCATGTTTATATTATTCCACCAAATAAGGATATGGCTATTTTTAATGGCATTCTTCATTTAATGGAACCTTCTTTACCAAGAGGTTTTAGAAAGCCAATCGATTTTTTTCAACGCTCATTGGCAAATGATCAGGGCGTACGCGCCGTTGGCATTATTTTATCTGGAACAGGTACAGAAGGTACCATGGGCCTAAAAGATATTAAAGGTCATGGTGGACTAACCATTGTACAGGATCCTGAAACTGCTCAGTATGATGGCATGCCTCGTAATGCTATAACTGCAGGCGTACAAGATTTTATATTACCCATTAAAGAAATCCCAAAACTGCTGATAAAATATTCTAAAAATAGGAATTTAAAACCCATAGTAAAGCCAGTAGAGGTCGTTAAGACCAAAGACCAATTAGAAAAAATATTCATTCTCTTACGTAATGAAACGGGTTGTAATTTTGGTGATTACAAAGATAGCACAGTTATACGTCGCGTTGAAAAGCGCATGGCAATTAACCAAATAACCAAGCTAGAAGATTATATTAAATACCTCCAAAAAAATACAGAAGAAATTGTAAAATTATTTAATGAATTACTTATTGGAGTGACCAGTTTTTTTAGGGATACAGATCCTTTTGACATCTTAAAAAAAGAGGTCGTACCAAAAATTATAGAAAAAAAATCTAATGGAGATACTATAAGAATCTGGATTCCGGGATGTTCTACTGGTGAAGAAGCATATTCTATTGCTATTATTTTTGACGAGGTTATTTCTAAACAAAAAAAGAATATAAAAGTACAGATTTTCGCCTCAGATATTGATGAAAAAGCTATTAATTTTGCACGCTTAGGTGTGTATCCCGATACGATTGTGACCGATGTTAGCAAAGACCGATTACTTTCTTATTTTTATATTGAAGGGCAAAGCTATCGCATTAAAAAAGAAATACGTGACCAAATTGTTTTTGCAGAGCATAATCTAATGAAGGACCCTCCATTCTCAAAATTAGATATGATTAGTTGCAGAAATTTATTGATATATCTAAATATTGAAGCACAAAAAAAGGTGTTCTCTGTTTTTCATTATGCCTTAATTGATGAAGGCGTTTTATTTTTAGGCAGCTCTGAATCTCTCGGAGAATATGCCGATGCATTTGAAGTGATTGATCGCAAAAACAAATTTTTCAAGCGTAAAAATCTTCAGCCCGATAAAATGCCTCAATTAGGATATAACTTTAAAGATCCTTTACCTACTATAAAAGCCACAACAGTTCCTATACTTAAGCGAGTTCAGCATGATAATTTGGCTATAATAACACAGCGCCTTTTAATTTCAAATTATGCGCCTGCTTGCACAATTATTGATAACAAAGGAGATGCCGTCTATTTTTCGGGAAATACAGGTAAATACTTGCAACCTTCTCCAGGCGAAGCCAGTTTAAATGTAGTTGATATGGCTAGAGAAGGCCTTAAAACAAAGTTAAGTTCCATTATTTCGAAAGCCAGAAAAAGTAAAAAGCTAGAGGTGAGTTCCAACGTAAAAGTAAAAACAAATGGAAACTTTCAGACTATTAAACTGACTACAAGACCTTTAAACCAGTCTTTAAATGATAATGGTTACCTCATGATTATTTTTGAGGATATAGAAATTAGCACCGAAAAGCCTGCAAAAGTTAAAAAAGTGGAACCCGAAAATGTTTCTGAGGTAAATGCATTACAGCAAGAACTCGACACAACCAAAGAATACCTAAGATCTACTATTGAGCAATTAGAAGTCTCTAACGAGGAGTTAAAATCTTCGAATGAAGAATTACAATCCAGTAACGAAGAACTACAAAGCACCAATGAAGAACTAGAAACTTCAAAAGAAGAACTACAGAGTGTAAATGAGGAAATTGTTACCGTAAATACAGAACTACAAGGTAAGATTGATGAACTTGCTCAGGCTTATGACGATATGAACAATTTATTGGCAAGTACAGAAATAGGAACTATTTTTCTGGACGATAAATTAAAAATCAAGCGTTTTACGCCATCTATGTCTAAAATTATTAATTTAATACAAACTGATATAGGACGTCCTGTAGAGCATTTGTCTTCCAATCTTAATTATGATACGTTTGTGGCCGATGTTAAAAATGTACTTGCAAAACTTACACCTTTTACAACACCTGTAAAAAGTCATGATGGTATTTGGTATCAAATGCAAATTATGCCTTATCGCACTGGACAAAATGTAATTGAAGGCGTTGTTATTACTTTTGTTGATATAACCATAGAAAAAACACTAGCAGAAGAGCTAAATAATATTAAGGAAAATTATGAGCATTTGCTAGAGTCGACCAAGACTATTGTATATACACAAGATAAAAACCTTATTTACACAGGCATTGCTAATATGTATCCAGATATTAAATATAGAAATATTGAAGGAAAAACCGACTCTGATTTCTTTACAGAAAAAGACACGAAAAAACTGGACCAAATAAAGAAAAATGTTCTGAAAACAGGTAAGTCAATGCGCCAAACAGTTTCAATCGAATTAGGAGGCAGCTTAAAACGCTACGATTTAACGGTTAGACCTTTGTATGAGAACGGCATTATTAATGGTATAGCATGTACTTCTACCGATGTTACAGAACTTAGTGAGGTTAAAAAAGAACATTCTAAAAAGTCATAAAGAAATGTCTAATGCTGAAGAACATAATTTACGTGCCAAGGCAGAAGCCAAAATTAGAGCACGATCTCATGCTATTCAAAACCTTACCTTAGAGGAATCTAAATCCTTGCTTCACGAATTAGAAGTGCATCAGGTCGAGCTCGAAATGCAAAATGAAGAGCTACGAGAAGCTCAGCATAGGTTAGAAGAAGTCCGTGATCAATACACAGATTTATTTGATTTTGCACCCATTGGGTACTTGGTATTAAATGAAAATGCCATTATTAGAAACATCAACCTCACCGCTTGTGCTTTACTTGGTATAGAACGTTCTTTTATTATCGGGAAACCATTTTCTGCTTATATTACAAATGGCGAATCGCGCACATTATTTTTAAATTTACGAAAAGCTTTTGAAACTGGTGTATTGCCTTCTTTTGAAATTGAAATGAAACACAAAAGCAAAGGTGATTTTACGGCCTTACTGCAAGGCTTAATCACAAAAGATCAAAAAACGAATAATACAGTTTGCAGAGTGTCATTAATAGATATTACAGAGCTCAAACAAGCAGAAATTTTAAAACAACAACACAAAAGCTTACAAAAGGAAAAACAAAAAATACAAGAATACCTTAATCTGGCACCTGTAGTTTTTCTCTTGATAGATACAGATTATAAGGTGCAGATGATCAATAAAAAAGGATGTGACCTTTTAGGCTATGAGAATTCAGAAATATTAGGAAAGCATTGGTTTGACCACTTTATAAGTTTTACAGATATCAATGGAACAACTGTTACGCAGCAACACATAAAGAATGAAAAAGGATTGCTAAATCCGTGTTTTGAAAGCTTATTAAAATGCCGTAACGATGAAATGCTTTTAATGTCCTGGACCAACGTAACACTATTAGATGACAATAATAAACATATTGGAACTCTAATTGCTGGTGAAGATATTACAGAACGAAAAAAGTTAGAATCAAAAAAACAAAAATACACAGAAGAATTAGAAGATATAGTAGCAGAGCGTACCGAAGAATTAAAAGAAGCGTTACAACATGAAAAAATTATTAGCGAAATGAAAAGTGCCTTTGTTTCTATGGCTTCACATGAGTTTCGCACACCGCTTACCAGTATTCTTTCATCAACGATATTAATTGAAAAATATAATGACTTAAAAGAAAATACCAAAGTAGGAAAACATGTTGAACGTATCAAATCATCTGTAAGTCAGTTAACAAATATCCTTGAAGACTTTCTTTCTATGGAAAAACTTGAACGTGGCGTTGTTACAACTAATAAAGAAACCTTTGATTTGAAAGCATTTATTTTTGATACCATTGAAGAATGTAATTGGATGCTTAAAGAAACACAAAACATTAATTATATTCAAAAAAGTCCTATAGAAGTTTTTATGGATAAAAAGATTTTGCGAAATGTACTGTTAAATCTAATTTCTAATGCTACTAAATATTCACAAACCGATGTAGAAATTAGAGCTTCTTTAAATAAGGACATTTTAAATATAGACATTGAAGATAAAGGTATTGGTATACCTGAAAATGAACATAAGCATCTTTTTACAAAATTTTTCAGAGCAAAAAACGTTACCAACATTCAAGGAACCGGTCTTGGTTTAAGCATTGTAAAACACTATGTTGACTTACTTGAAGGCACTATTGCTTTTTCTAGTAAACTAGGTAAAGGCAGTACATTTAAATTAATGCTTCCTTTGCATACATAATACCAACTCTGCATTGCGGACTTGCAACAAAAAAGTGAACTTTTTGTTGAGAGTTTTAAAAGACGAGTATTCTAAACTCTAAAAAGCTGTTCCCTTAAATTTTAATAATATCAGTAGGTGTTTCTACCAATATTGTAATATCTCCTCGTAATGCAATAGGTTGTTTCATAATATCAGGATTGTGTTGTATCATCTTAATCCAATCCTCTGATGAAAAATTATGATATTCAAAGCGTGATTTATAAGAAGGATGTTCTTGATTGACCAAATCTTTTATCTCTATGTGCAGTCGGTCAGCTAATTCGGCTATCTGAGTTCCTGTAAGAGGGGTTTTCAAAATATCAATGTCTCGAATAGGAAGCCCTTCGGCTTTAGCATAAGCCAATGCCTGTTTTGCTCTCACAGATTTAGAGCTATAAAAGAAAGTGATTTGTCTGTCTGAAGTGGCTATTTCTCCCATAATATTTAGCATTAAACTAATTATTTATTTTGCTGTGCTTCGTGATTGGACATCGAGTTTTCATCTAAACTACAATAGAGTTCAGAATAGTTTGTTTTAATGTTATAAGTAATTTTTAAAATCATTTATGTCATTGTTTTTATAAGACAAAAATAATGGAGGAGGTCAAATAATAAAATGACCTAGGTCATTTAGCTCCTTGGTTTCGGGTTATAACTTTGTTTTATTGAAATAATAAAAAGATGAAAAAAATCTTATGCGCTACCGATTATTCTAGTAATTCAATTACTGCTTTAAAGTATGCTTACGGCATTAGTAAAAAACTGAATGCCAAACTCTTCGTAACTCACATATTTGACTACCCGACAATATTGCTAACGGACGTAGAAGCACCTTTTCCAGATCTTGAAGCAGATGCTTATAGAGAGCATAATGCTAAACTTAAGAAATTCTGTTCTAAGCATTTAGGAGCTAACTTAGGTGAAAGGAATGTAATTATGGAGGCTATAGAAGATAAATCTGTAGTTAATGGTATTGTTTCTAAAGCTGATGAAATTCGTGCCTTTATGATTGTTGTAGGAATGAAAGGCAGCAATTTATTAAAAGATCTCATTATGGGCAATACTACAAAGAAGCTCATTGACAAGGCGCACTGTTTGGTATTGGCAGTCCCTGAATATGCCAACTACGAACAAATTAACACAATCGTTTATGCTACAGACTATGAAGCAGATGCGGATATTGAAGTTATTCAAAAAATTGCAGGAATCGCACAAGCCTTTGATGCTACAATACATGTGGTTCATATCTCTACCAAAAAAGAATATGCAGGAGAATCACAAATGGCATGGTTTAAAGCCATGCTAAAGGAGAAGGTGGATTATGAAAAAATAGCATTTGAAATTATATTCTCAGAAGCCATTTATGAGTCTCTTAGAATATATATAGGAGATATTGGAGCCGATTTAGTGGTAATGCTCGAAAGAGAAAAGAGGGGGATTCTCAGAAAATGGTTCCACCAAGATTTAGTAAAAAAACTAGAAGGCTATGGTAGGATTCCGTTAATGAGCTTTAACGAAAACAACTTTGGAATGTTTCATTTCCTAAACCTTAAATGATTTAAACAGCTATAACAATGTCAAGAAGAATATATAGAATATTGATAGTGATCTCTATAGCATTGGGTGTTTATTTATATACCATCAAAGAGACTCACACTAAAATGTTTCTAATTGTAATTTCAAGTCTCGTTTTTATGCTTTTAAATATGGGCATTCACGGTTTTATTGCGCACTCATTAAAACCCAGTGTAAAGGGAGATGTTATTGCATATCCTCTTTTAATGAGAGCGCTTTGGGCGGTCTTGTTTTTCTTATTTGTGTTTTTTATCCTTCCCGTTTTCTGTCCTAGTTTTCTATTAAACTTTAAGTAGTATTAGAATTCAAGTACTTAGGCTATAACGTTAACCTACATTTTCTTAATGATATATTCATGTTATTTTGTTGTGCCGCCTGTACCTTCAAATAAAAATCGGGTGCAAATATGAGTCAAAAACAAGTCAAAAAGCACAAATAAACAAATAGTCTAACTTTAGACAACTAGTAATATTTTTTTATAAAACACTAATTATCAAATATTTAAATTGAATAATTTTTATGTACTTTGTAATAACTACTTCCCGATACAGAATTACTTATTCCTTTATTCATAGGGGACATAGAGTTTTGAGGTACATAAGAGTTCGGAAACTCCACGGAAAGTAGCAGTACTTTACCAAAGATAAAATTCTATTTTACAAATAGAAAACCAGATAGAT
>JAHDDQ010000160.1 GCA_020629275.1 Tenacibaculum sp.
AATCATATAAATTCATACGAATCATTTACCAATAATACCCTAGTAGTTTCTATAAAAAATGCCAACTTTCCTAAAAAAATCACTAAGGCTTTCATTTATTTATCTAAATAATCTTTTTTCTAATCCTAATTTCTGCATTACTTTAGCACCGAAATTAATAAACTTAATTTTAGTTTTATAATCTCGAAATGTTTTGTTTTCTCCTTCAAAAATATCTTGTAATTCTTCCTTAGTTAGATCCAGTTTATCTGCAACATATTCAAATTCTTTTAATAAAAACTCTTCAGATAACTCAGGTTTAGAAACTCTTTCTAAAGCCTCTTCTCTTGTCATCTGACCTGTTAATATTAAACTTGAAAAATGAGCTTTTCTTTTCTGGTATCCAAACTTTCTAGGCAACCAGTAATCTTCATAAAACCTTGTAAATCTAGATTCATGATGTTTATGTTGAAAACTTTCCCAGCCATATTTCTCAAACAAAAAACGCTCAACATCCTTTTTTATATATGGAACTAAATTCAAAGGTTTAAACACTTTCATCCCTAAAACATATCTATAGTAAATTTTATAATTTAATATATCAACCAAAGGAAATGTTTTTAATGGTCTCTTACCAAACTTTGAATGAATGTCTTTAACTAAAGTAGTGTCTATTCCTGGAAAACCACCCCATTCTTCTGGCTCTCGACAACATTCTGTTGAAAAATTACCTCCTGTTAAAACATATTTTATTTTATGCTTTCTAGCAAATTTATATAGTGCTGAGAAGAAAGCATAATCTTGTGGTAAATCTTGATCTGCTATTTGGGATCTTAAAAATGCTAATTGTAAATCTTTCATTTCTTCCCAATTAATAACTTCTGTATATAAATCTAAGCCTAAACCATTTACTAATTTTTCAATATTACCTACCGCTTTATCTGTATTCCATCCTGCATCAACATGAAAAATAAGTGGCCTTAACCCCATTATTTCTTTGGCTACATAAGCAGCATAAGAACTATCTAGCCCTCCACTTAGCCCTATAATACAATCAAAATCTCTATTTCTACCATCTTTCTTAATTTTTTCTGCTTCTTTCATTAATTCAGCATACCCCCTTTCATCTGTATGCCAATTTGGTAAAATGGTCTTAATGTAATTAGTATAATAATCGCTTTCTCCTTTTTCGTTAAAAACAATTGTTGGATCGGTAGTGTCCATAATAGTTTTAGCACATATTTGATATTTTCTTTCTTTCATTTTCTTATCTTATTAATTTTTTATACAATTCTAAATAGTCATTGAACTTAATATTTTTATCAAATTTCCTTTTTGCTCTCTCCCTACAGTCATCTTTATATGATTCACTTCCTCTCTCTTTAATTAAGTTCATACAGTCAAATGCTTTATTAACATCTCCTTTCTCTACGACAAAACCAGTTTTTTTTGAAACAGCTTCAACGCTACCTCCTGTTTTGTATGTTATAACAGGAGTTCCGCATGCTAAAGATTCTAAATTAGTAGTTGGAAATGTATCTTCAAAAGTAGGGTTAAAAAACACATCTGACGCACTATAGAAATCGGCTAACTCTTCTACATCTTCTGTTCGAGAAATACCAATCATTGAATCTGGAATTTTATTTTTTTGAGAATTAGATAAACCTATTAATATGATAATAAATTCATTTTTGTTTATAATTTCATTTAATTTAATAAATTCATCTAACCCTTTTCTCTTATCCCATGTACTAGCTACTCCAAGTATTATGAATTTATTAGTTACATTAAATTTCCTTTCAATGACTTGTTTGTTTGTTTTTATTTTAAAAACATTTAAGTCTATTCCATTTTGAATAACCTGAACAGGATATTTATATAAAAAAGAATCTTTGACTATATCAGATAACCAATTTGAGACTGGAACAATAGTCATATTATTAACAGAATTAAAAATACGTTTTTTATCCCTAAAATTTTGTCTTGATCTATCTAATAAAATACTTTTTGGATACTCTTTTTTTTGTTCACAATTATAACACTCAGTTTTCCACTTATTACAGTCAATATATTCAAAAAAAGCACAATGACCTGTAAACGACCAACAATCATGAAATGTCCATACAATCGGTAAATCTATTTTTGCTAAATAAGTAAACAATATTTCTATATTTATAAAATAACCATGTAAATGATGCAAATGTATAATATTAGGCTTAATATCATCAATGTTTTTTATCAAATTCAATGTAGCCTTTTTTGAACTAAAACAATGATTATCAAAAATTCGTGTAGAAACACCATGCTTATATATATCTATTTTATTTCCTATTCTTATTAATTTAGATTTACTTGGGTTAATATTTCTTGCATATGTTATATAACTTGACCAACCATTATCAAGTACAACCCCACCAATCTGTTCAGCTATTCTACCAACTGAACCACTATTAACCTCTATGCTAATCTGTAAAATTTTAATCATAATAATACGTTATTCTTTTGGCATAAAAAATCTACTTACAGTCCTTAATAGCATAAGAATGAATAATATCATTATTAAATTAAAAATATAAAAATTTGTTAATTCAAACTTAATTACAGTAAACAGATATACAAATACTATTGGTGCATTAAATTTAGTACACCATAACTCTCTATAAAGGAAATTATAAACTAACCCTAATATCAAATACCCAAATAATATTCCTAGAAAATGAAAATTACTAAACATAATTCCCATTGTTCCAGGCGGCCAACTATTTGCCTCCATTATTCTCATTGGTGTACTAGGACTATAATTATTACCTATCAAATTATTATATATATACATACCTTCATCAACAGGTGGTTTATCTTTATATATTGAACTAGGAATTATAGAGTATAACAGGTCTTTATAACTTGTTCCGCACCATATATTTGAGCTATTAAACCCACCTAATATTGTCAATTGAATACTAACGTATTCATTACCTTTAGCCAAAGTTAATAAGTTTTTTTCTGCTACTTTTAATACATAATCCGCTGTTAAATTCGACGTATCTCTTCTTAATACAGGGGCTATAACTATGTAAAACAAAACCATAAAAACAACAATTAGATTTCGAATATTAATTAATTTTATTTTATTTGAAAAAATAGTAGAGGAATAAAATGATATTAATATTAATAACACAAAGTTTGAGCGTCCGCCATAAAGAGAAAATATAATAAAATATGACACATAAATACATAAAACAACTACTTTATTAACTTTACCTAAACTAAAAGATTTCATTAGGTATATAGCAGAAATAAACAAACAAATATTTTGAAAAATAACAAACTGTGTCAAACCTATACTTCCACCAGACTCCATCATTAAAATTAAACCAGTAATACCATTAGAGTTAATAACTACATAAAGAAAAGTAATGTAGCCTAGCACTATAAAAAATAAAAATTTCCTAAAAGTAGCTTTATAAGTCTCTTTACCCTTTAAAATAATAAATCTCATTTTACTTTTCTTTTTCTTCATTGGAATAAATACTCCTATGAATAAAAAAATAATCCCAATTAATTGATAAAGAATGTATTTTACAATTAAGTCATTAATATTATCAGAATATTTCAAAACAACTAAATCATTTACCACTAAATTGTGATCTATTACGGCTATAGCTAAAAAAGGCACACTGTAAATAAAATATATAACCGAAATAATTTTGGCAGGGTGGAAAATAGGTAACTTATTTCTAATCCAAAATGGAGATAATAAAACAACAAGATAAAGAATAAGTAGGAGTAAAATCATATTGTGATTTTTATTAGTTAATTATAGATTGATCATCATTAACATAATCATAATTTTTAATTTTATTTATCCATGTTTCACCATATCTATGAATTAAATACTCATTATGGTTTTTAGGTACTTGAAATTTTTCTTTATAAAATTCAAACATGATAAGTTCATCAACGAGATAATTAGGGATCGAAATTACTTTACTTGTTATTTGTAATTTCTTATTTATATACTTATTTAAAGTACTAGGAAAAATGACTAAAACTAATTGTAAAAAACTTGAAACCAACGCATAAAAATTAAAACGAATTCCATAGCCTCTCTTAAAAATTACTCCATCAAACATGTATGTTTTTAATATCGAAAGAAATTTATTTCCCTTTATAATTTCAAACTTACCCAACCAAAAATTTGATTTATTTTTATAAATTTTAATGTTAATTTCTAAATCAGATTTGTTTTTTAATACACAAATATCATTAATTGTACTAGTTACATTATAACCTAAATTATAAAATTCTTTAGATATTTTTTTTATCAACTTTTTATCTATCTGTTTTTTAGAACAAACACCTATATCAATATCATTATCCCATGGAATAAATTCCCCATCTCTTATTGCTCCAAGTAATGTGCCTGTATCTAAAAAATAAAAGACTTTATACTTTTCTAGAACAGCTGTAATTTCTTTCAATCCGTTTAACCATCTAATTTCTTTTTTATTCATTATTTAAATAATTTAAATTTCATTACGCCATAGAATCTTAAAATTAACGCAAAAAACTCAGAAACAACAATTAAGATTGAGATAGAGTATATATTAATATTAGAAGTGTAATAAAGTAAAACGAGCCATATAAGATGATTAACACCTACAATTACCACAGTATTATTTGTGTATTTAGTATAGCCCATAGCTGCTAAAAAAGGGTATCCTAAAAGATACGACGGGGTAATTGCCACCCCCCCAATAATTAATATTTTTAATACGTTAGTTGAATAATCATTTCTAGTATTGAATAACATTTCAATAATCCCTTCACTAAACACGAAAATAAAACTTACAATTAGTAATGAACCTATGATTGAATATTGTAAAATTTTCTTAAATAAAATAACGTTTTTGGTTTTTGCTATATATGGATATAATCCTTGTGTTAATGGACTTATCAAACTTGTAAAAGCTTGATAAATTTTTTCTGCTACATTGTAATAACCGGTCATTTCGTTTCCGAGAGTTAAACCAATAATCATTGTATTACAAGTGGTATAAAATGATACAGTTGCTCTTGATAAAAAGAAATGAGAACTATTTATCAAATTTTTTTTTATACTATTAAAGTTCGTAAAGGTAAAAGTCACCTTAAATGAATAAAAAGCTATAAATAAACTCAAAACACCTGATATAAAATAACCTAGTCCATAAAATAATGCTGCCAAAATCAAATCATCTGAAGATTTAATAAAAATAAACATAGGTAAAAATGATGCAATTTTTGAAAACCCATTAATCAATGTAACATACTTCATTTTTTCAATTCCTTGAAAATACCATAAAGGAGATAAACAATTACCAATTACAACAAAAAACATTAAAAAGAAAATTGTTTTATTTTCTTTAAATTCATTAACTGTAAAAGTTAAAAAAATTAAAATCAAAAATGAAATTATTAATATTAATAATTTCGAAACCATAGTCTCGCTAAAAATTTTATCGACAATTGACTTATTATCTCTGTGTATGGATATTTCTCTTGTTGAATATAGATCAAAACCAAAATCTACTAAAATATTTAAGAAAAGGATAGTAGAATATGCAAAGGCTATTAATCCATAACCTTTAACACCAAGTTTTATAAATAAAAATGGCAATGCTACAAAAGGCAACAAATAATTAAAACCCTGTAAAATAGCTAAATATAAAACATTTGCAGTTAAAGGGTTTTTTAAAAAAAGTTTTAGTTTGTTCATCGTTTTTTAGAATCAATAATATTAATAAGTAATTATCTTTATTTTAAAAGATTAAAAATTAAATTATTATTAAAATCAAAAATTTCTTTAAGAACTTCTTTACTTATCTTTGCAGGATTATTCACTAATCGCTCATTACTAACTCCACTTAAAGCTTTAAAATAAATGTTTTCATCAATTTTTAGTTCTGAAAAACTTATAGAAATATTTAATTCTTTATAAAAACGTAAAACAGCAGAATCTAAATCTGAAAAGTCAACATTTAAAAATTCACTAATTGTTTTCATCTTATTTTTAACAAAATCAACACCTCTTACATCATTACAGTCACTATCAATCATTTTCTTATGAAAACGAATAAAGTAAGGTAAAAATAATGATACCGCATGACCATGAGGTAACCCAACTAATGAAGTAAATCCATAAGACAATGCATGTGGCGCAGTAGTTTTTGTTATATTTATTGCTTTCCCAGCATAATAGGAACCTTCTGCTAAATTTATTAGAGCTTTTTCTTCACCTTCTACTGCCTCTTTCAAATTTTCCCAAACAAGTTTAATTCCTTTCTCTGAATATTTCAATGATTCTTCAGTTGAATGTATACTCCAAAACGATTCTATACTTTGAGCAAAAGCATCTAAACCTGACACAGTTTTTTGGTAAATAGATTGAGATTTCAAAAAATTCGCATCAATTATCGCAACTTCAGGTAATAAAAAATCTCTTGCATAAGATTCTTTCTTTCCGTTAATATAAACTACAGCAAAATGTGTTGCTTCACTACCTGTTCCTGCTGTAGTGGGGATTGCAATTAAAGGTATACTCTTTTTTCTTTTAGTTACAGATAAAAATTTTATAATCTTTGCCATATCTATAACACTACCACCTCCTATAGCAATAATAATATCAGCACCACTCTTTTCAAACATTTCAAAACCTACTTCAGCTTCTTCTATTTTAGGATTTACAGTAAAATCAAAAAACTCAGTGATTTTTACATCTTTTAAAAGAAAATCAATTTTTTTACGTGCTCCTGTGCTTTCATATGATTTCTTTCCTCTTACCAAAAAAACACTATCCTTTAAATTACTAGACACTATTTCGGTAATATTATTTACTGCCTCCGGAGAAATATAAACTTGTTGCATTAATTTAATAAATTTTTCTGAAATGCTATTTTATTTTCAATAGGTGTTTGTGTAGGTCTCCCTAGGCTCTCTCTTGCTCCCTTATTCACTTTAATCTCCAATAATGCACGTCCTTTATGAAGAGCCATAACCTTTAATTTATCTTTAATTTCATTTATTTCTGAAGCAGAATCAACCAATGTATAACCACATCCATAAGCAATTTTAGGGAAATCAATATCAAAACCAACTGTAGGTTGTCCTCCTACTGAATCATGAGCACCATTGTTTATAATAATATGTTTAAAATTAGTTACATCTTTCATCATTCCATTAATGGCTAAACTCCCCATATGCATAAGTACTGATCCATCTCCATCAAAACAAAAAATATTTCTGTCTTTTTTTTCTATAGCTATACCTAAAGCAATAGAAGAGGTATGTCCCATTGCTCCAACTGTTAAAAAATCTTTTTCATGAGTCTGATTTAACTCTTCTCTATATTCAAAAACTTCTCTTGATGTTTTTCCTGTTGTAGAAACAATTACATCACTATCATCAAGTTGATTAACAATCAATTTAACTGCCCCTTCCCTATTTAAAGGAAAAGAAGTTTTTGTATCTTTTAATAATTTATACTTTTCAAAAGTATTTTTTCTAACTAGTAATGCATATGGTTTTTTCTTAGACATGGCTGTTTTAACAGCTAAATCTAAAACAACATTAACATCACTATTTTCATCTATAATTTGGTAAGGAATTTGCATAGCTCTCAATAACTCTTCACTTACTTCTCCCTGCTTAATATGCTGAGGTTCATCCTTTTTTCCTGGTTCACCTCTCCACCCAATTAATAAGATCATAGGAATACTATACACGTCATTATCAGCTATTGACAATAAAGGATTAACTGTATTTCCAAAACCTGAATTTTGCATATAAACTAAAGAAGGTTTTCCGCTAGCTAAATAATTCCCTACTGCTAAACCAATAGAAGCACCTTCATTTGCAGCTATAATATGTCTATTTCCTTCTACATTATCTGAAATATAAGCACAAATATCTTTAAGTAATGAATCCGGAACCCCTGTAAAAAAATTAATCCCTTTTGAAACAAGAATATTATAAAATTTTGATGTATTAATCATAAAATAAATTTATTTAGTTCCTGGTATTAATTCTAAAATCTCTTTAATAGAGATACAATTATCCCTAGATTCATAAGATCTTTTATGAGTAAGTATAGATTTTGCTGTATCAACCATCGCTGGATAAGCACTTCTTAATAACTGGTTTGCATAAATAACAACATTCACTCCTGCTTCACTTAACTCATCTTCTGTAATTGTATTATAACTAGATGGTACAGCTATCAATGGGACCTTTTGTTCAAATTTTTGGTATCGTGCACAAAATTCTAAAATTTCATCTGGAGAAGTCTCTTTAGAATGAATCATTATACCGTCAGCTCCAGCTTTAATATATGCTTCAGCTCTTTTTAATGCATTTTCCATTCCTGCTTTTAAAATCAAACTTTCTACTCTAGCAATTACCATAAAATCATCAGTAACTCTTGCATTTCTTCCAGCTTCTATTTTCTTACTAAAATTTTCAATAGTGTCTTGATATTGCTGCACATCTGTACCAAAAAGAGAGTTCTTTTTTAATCCTATTTTGTCTTCAATAATTACAGCTGAAACACCTAATCTTTCTAATGTTCTTACAGTAAAAACAAAGTGTTCTATTTTCCCTCCGGTATCTCCATCAAAAATAATCGGCTTAGTAGTTACTTCTACTAGATTATTTATATTATTTACCCTAGAAGTAATATCTACAGCCTCAATATCTGGTTTACCTAATGAAGTTGAAT
>JAHDDQ010000161.1 GCA_020629275.1 Tenacibaculum sp.
AATACTTCGTAGATTACTAAATCTGTCTTTTCAGGTCTTTTAAAGTCAGTTATTTGCCAATTATAAGGAGCATCTCCAGTTCGTAATACAGTTACAGCATGATTTGTTTTTCCGGTTGGATATGCAGGTAAATCTGGATATGTAATATTATTTATAAACTGATCATTACTTTCAGATAATATTAATGTAGAATACGGATCAGCAACTCTTAAGCTTCCATCTATTAAGTATTGATATGTATAATTAGTTTGAGGCGTTAATCCATTTAATTCAATCCAAAATCTATTTTTAGGTGTATCTTTTTTAAGTAAAAAGTTACTATCAATTGTCCAGTTATTAAAACTACTTAAAAAATAAATGTAGTTTTTATTTGGAGCATAAATAACTAGTGTAGCTTTTGTTGCATCGTTAGGATCTAAATTGATACCATCTTGTAATCCATCTGGAACAGAAGCTTCTATTACTGTAGGTGGAGTAGGAGCTGTACCAACCTCACTTTCCATATCTGTAGATTGAATACTTCCGTCTACATTTTTAACTAAAAATCCTATTTTACCAATTTCAGTTCTATTGTAAAAGGTAGTGGGTGTTAATGTTATAGAATAGGTTCCGTTTGTATTCTTCGTTAGTACCTGTGGAGAAGTCGCGGCTGCAGAATTCGTCCAATTACCGTTATTCGGAGCGTCAATACTATTTAAGTCATTTTCATCGAAAGACCATGACCATAAGTATAATGTTGTTGAAGAACCCCATACAGTTGGATTAATATCTGAAAAGGTTACTGTTATCTCTGTATCAGCCTCAAAATTAACTGGTGTAATTGAAAAACTTAATGTTTCTTGACAAAAAACAAAAGCTGTACATAATACACTACATATAAAAAGAATTGTTTTTTTCATTATATAATTATGTAAAAAAGGCTACGTGAAAACACATAGCCTTTTTATTAAGTATTTTTACTTGATTTCGTAAGTACCTTTATTAAAATCTACTGTAATTGTGTAGTTACCTGCACTAGGAGATTTAATATTCTGTTCGTCGTCTCTAACAACCATTCCTGAATAGCTTTTACTTTCTCCCCAGTCGTTATCCCAAGATCCTTGTGCTGGTAAAAATTTGAATTCGTCGCTAGCGGTTAATGTTTGCGATATTTCAAAAACACCATCGGAAAGTTTCGTAAAGGCAGGAGCTGTACTATTATCCCAACCGTTAATACTACCAACAATGTATAAATTTTCAGGTAATTCTTTTAAATTATAACTTAATGTATTAAAATCAACAGTAATTATGAAAGAACCTCCTGTACTGATTTTTATATTTTGTTCATCATCTTGTTCTAAAATACCAGATTTTGTCTTACTTTCTCCCCAGTCGTTATCCCAAGACCCTGACATAGGAAGTAATTTAAATTCATCACCTGCTGAGAATGTTAACACTTTTGTAAACACACCGTTTCCTGAAGTATTGAATTCTTGAGATGCATCAGCATTATTCCATCCATTGTGTGAACCTACTGCGAATAAACTATTAATAGCAGCTACTTTAATTCTTGAAGTATTAAAATTGACTATAACTACGTAATTTCCAGCATCTGATATTTTCAAATTTTGTTCATCATCTTGTACTAAGTCACCAGGGGTAGTTTTGCTTTCTCCCCAATCACCATCCCAAGAACCAGATGTTGGTAAAAACTTGAATTCATCACCTGCAGAGAATGTTTGTACTTTTACAAAAGTACCATCACCATCATTAAAAAATTGTTGTGTTGCATCTGCATTATTCCAACCATTATGTGAACCAACTAAAAATAAATTATCAGGAGCTTTAAATTCGGTAACTGTAAAAGTTAAAGAAGGAAAATCTACTTTAATGACATACTTACCTTGATTTGTTACTTTAATGTTTTGTTCGTCGTCCTGCTCTAATGCCCCTGGAGTCGTCTTACTTTCTCCCCAGTCTCCATCCCAAGAACCTAATTGAGGTAAAAACTTAAATTCAGCATTAGCAGGAAGCTCTATTTGAAGTTCAAAAGCTCCATTTCCTTTATCAACAAAAGGTGTAGCTGTAGCATTATCCCAACCATTGTGTGTACCTACTAGGTAAAATTCATTGATTACAAAAACATCCCAATTGATAAATTTCTCTGGGGCATCTAAACTAATTGAAGTTCCAGCTACTGTAGCTCTTACAGTCCATTTTAAATTTGGAGTAGTTCCAAACTCTTCACCTATTTTTTGATGTGTAATTTTAAATTCTTCTCCGCTAGCTATAGGATAAGATTTTAAAGGCTTAGAAAAATCTCCTTTTTGCTCATCAAATAATACTTCATAAGAAATAGTACCAGTATTATCAGTTGTAGTTGCGGTTTCCCATGTAAAAGAAACTTCACTGTCTGGTGATCCATAAATATCAGCGGTAATTAACTTGTTATTAGATGGCGTTAGTAATTTGAAATTAGCTATTCCATTATCGCTAAATCGTTTTAGCGTGATATTTGTTTTTCCAGTAGTAACTTCAACATCACCATTAGTTGCGATAACTTGCCATTGAATATTTGCTTCTTCGCCTTTTGCAAATCCAGCGCCTTCTAATGCGTTGTCTAATTCAACAAAAGATATTGATACAGAACTTGAAAGTCCGTCATCATCAGATTTAAAATTGGCAAAAGGAGACTCACTATCTACTTTGTACAATGCTAAAGCATAATTAGGGGTTTTTGTTACTCCAGGTTTTGCATTTGTCCACGTAAATGTTATTGTTTTATCAGGAGTCCCCGAATTTAATGTATAAGTAGCTGAAGTTTCTGGTAGTACTACTTTAAAATCTCCTAAAGCCTCAGTATTTGAGTTAAATTCAACTTCATCTGTACATCCTAAAGTTACAAACATGATGCATGTAACAATACTGTATATAATTTTTTTCATGATTTAACTTTTTAGATTCCTACTTTTTTAAGCACTATTGAACTTTCAGCAGATTTTATAGAAGGATTATCTGTATCAAAGAAATAATACTTTAATTCCCTTAATGAACCTGCTTTGTATAATGTTTCAAAAGTAATAGCTGGTATAATTCCTAGTTGAAAGTAACGTCCATTCTTACTAGTTTTAAGTTCCACGGCACTGGTTACATTACCAATAGGCTCGATGTATACACTTATATTCTGTGCTCCTGTTAATGCAGGATTACTTAATGGCAAAAAGCTTTGGTTAAAACGTAATAATAAAACATCTTTAACAGTTGCTGATGCAGGGAAAGTACGTACTTCGGCAGCATCAAACTTGAAAGGAGAAAAAGGTATATTCAAATCTCCTGTTTGAAACGTTGGGTCTTTATCTCTTAGTAAATATCCTATTGAAGTGATTGACCCTGGTGCAGCTTCTACACCAAATAATTCTGCTAAAGTATTGTATGTTTCAGTTCCGTCTGTTATAGGAAACTTTAAACTATACTCAGTACTAGAAATTTTATTTAACTGAGCAGACGACTTTATGTTGGTCCATGAACCATTTGTTTTTGCATCTCCTGCACTTGTAAATGCCCAAATGTATAGATCTTTACCTACTAAAGAATTTCCACCATTATCTGTTGCATTAGTTACATCAAATATTAATTCTACATTTTCGTCAATTACAGTGTAATTTGACGGAGTTCCTGTAATTACTGGATCTTGTGCAAATACTAAAGTACTACAAAGTATGCATATGTATGTTATCAAATTCTTCATATTCATTAGTTATTGTTTTGCTAAAATATATTCGTATCTCACTACATTATTTCCTGAATTATCTTTACGCAAATAATTTAGTGAAAGCGTAGGAGTAGCACTTGTTATTCCTTTGAAAGAATCTACAAAAAGAGTTACTTCATTACTTCCGATTGTAACTTTAATTCCTTCAGAAGCATTAATTCCTAATGTTTGGTTTACTAATGCTAATTCCGTATTAGAAATCCAATCCCAAACTCCTTGACCTTCGTCTATTACTTGAGACATCGGAGACATACCTAACGTAGTAGTTATAGAGCCTGCTGTAATATTCATTTCAAAATCAGTAAAAGGCATATTAGTAAGTACATTTGTAATGTCTACTTTAGTTGCGAAATCAGGAAAACTTTTTTTCTCTGCATCTAAATCTATTTGAAAAACGTTATTGATTTTCCAAGTACCTAAAAGTTGTGCTGTTCTATCTACTTTATCTCCGAAGTCACCTTCACTATCTGGGCTACATTTGGCAAATAAAGCAATGAAGAAAACGAATAAACTATATTTTATAATTTTCATTGTTTTTATCTTTTAAATTAATTACATCCACCTACTGGGTTTTGAACAAACCCAGTAAATACTTCTGTTGCTGGAAATTGAAATAACATTCCGTTACAGTTCCATGGAGCATTTCTTATGGTTAATGATGTTTCTTGTACACCAATTCTTTTCAAGTCATTCACTCGATTTCCTTCTCCTAATAATTCAATTCTTCTTTGATTTCTTGCTAAATCAATTAACTGATCCCTAGAGATACCCGTAACGGTTGATAAACCTGCTCTTGAAAGTATTTGGTTAATATCCATTTCTGCTTGAGCTACGTTATTAGTCTCAGCAGCAGCTTCAGCTCTGATTAGTAAGATATCTGAATAATGTAATAAAGGTACGTGAAAAATACTTCTATTAAATTTATTCAAAAAGTACTCACCATCAATTACATCGATTAAACTTCTACGTTTATCTGTTGATGTAATTGAGTTGTATACTTCTTGCATTAATCGAACAGTAACGTTTCCTATTGTAAAATCGCTACGGTATCTTCGAAAACCATCTCCTTTGCTATTTGCTGTTGATTCAGAAATAATTCCGAAGATGGTTTCAACATTGGGGATTGCTGTATTTGTTGTATTATTAGTTGCATCTAATGCACCTGCAAATCTGTATACGTTAGTTCCTTGATATAAATTATTGTCAAATGTAGCTGTTGTTCCTTGTAATGCTAAGTTGGCATAATCAAAGGCATTCTGATAATTACTTTTTCCAGTTTCTAAATCAGGACCAAAACCAGCTTGAAAATAAACTTTTGACAATACTGCCTGCGCAGCCGCTTTATTAGCGTAATATTGGTTTTTTGAATTCATTGCATTAAGCAATGTTTCGGCTTCTTTCAAATCTGAGAGCATATCCGCATAGTTTTGAGCTACAGTACCTCTAATTTCTCCAATTGCGTTTGCATAATCTTTTCTGTAAGGTACACCTAAGTGAGAATTATCAGGAGTAAATCCTGGAGAATGCGACATGAATCTTGATACTTCGAAATGCATGTAAGCTCTTAAAAATAAAGCTTCTCCTCTCATTTCTTGAACTTGAGAACTTGTTGCATCTTCCCCTATACTTTGAAGATATTCAGGTGTTAAGAAATTTAGTGCTACATTGGCATCTAATATTATTCTATAAAAACCTCTGTACATATTATCTCTAATTGTATTATTAAAGAAAGAAGTACTTCGATTATAAATCTCCGTTTCATCAACATTAAGACCTGCTAAACCGTTTATATTATCTCCATTGATGTCTGAAAATAATTGAGCATTTCCTCCTAATGGCCATCCTAAATTATTGTAAGCATTATTTAAAAGTTCTTGTATTTCTACTAACGATTTAGGATCATTGATATTTACATTTTCTGGCAGCTCTTCTAAATCACATGCTGTGAAAAACGTTGTTATGAATAACAAAGCTCCTAGTACTATTTTGTTTATGTTAAGTAATTTCATAATTAAAAAGTTGCATTGATGTTAAACGTAAACGTTTTCGCTTGTGGAACACTTAGGAAAGAAACATTAGGTGATAAGTTTCGATCTCTTTGATATTGAAAATCTCTTGCGATTTCAGGATCTCCTCCAGGATATTTAGTCCATGTAAATAAGTTCGTTCCACTGAAAGTGAATTTAAGTGCATCAATAAAAGTTCCTTCTAAATGTTTTCTTGGTAATGAGTAGTTTACTGAAATATTTCTCATTCTTAAGTATGAAGCATCATACAAGAATCCAGTATGGTTGTATTGCCAAACACTAGAAAGTCCATCGATTTCTGTATTATTCCAGAATAATCTAGGCTGACTTGTAATATCACCGGGATTTCTCCATCTGTCATATATGTCTGCTCTTACATTTGAAGAGTTGTTACCATCAGAGAAAGTTCCTAAAGCTCTTTTAGCATAGCCATCATAAATATTTCCACCAAGTGTGAAAACAAAATCAGCATTTAAGGTCCAATTTTTATATTCAAACTTTGTTCCGAATCCACCTGTTGCATCAGGAATCACAGAACCAGTTGAAACTCTATTTGCTAAATCAAACGTTTTCGTTTCATTACCATCTTTATCTAAGAAAACAGGTAAACCATCTGTAGGATCAACTCTTGCGAATCGAACTAAATAGTTAGTACCAATAGGTTGCCCTTCTATAACTCTAGTATCGTTAAATCCTCCTTCTAATAGATCTGGACTTACACCGCCTAAAGATATTAATTTATTGGTATTGTGTGCAATGTTAAAGTTTGTAGACCATGTAAAATTGTCTGTAACAATATTTTTTGAGCTAATATTAAACTCTATACCTTTATTTTCGATTTCAGCAGCATTAACCCATAAACGTTCTCCATAACCCGCTGATGGTACTTGGAAAAGATCTAATAAAACATCTTGCGATTTCTTTAAATATCCAGATAATTCTGTTTCAATTCTGTTATCTAAGAAGTTCATTTCTAAACCAACATCAAATGTTCTTGCTGTTTCCCATTTTAAATCTGGGTTTTCTAAACGAATTATTGAGCGATAAGTTTCACCTAGATACACTGTATTCGAATTAGGAATACTGTAAGCGCCAAAACGAGAATCATTTCCGATAGCTGAATTTCCAGTAATACCAAAAGATGTCTTCAGCTTTAAACGACTTATTATTTCACTATTTTCAACGAATCCACTATTTGTAAAGTCATAGGCAGCTGATACTGTTGGGAAGAAACCATAACGATTATTTTCACCAAAACGAGAAGATCCATCAACTCTCGCTAAAGCCATTAAATCCAATGCGTTATCAAATGTATATTGAACACGTCCGAAATAAGAAGCAAAAGAAAAGGCTGATTTACCAGTAGCTTCTCTCTCATAATCTGGAGCGTTACTACTATATAAAGGCACATCACTGTCTACCGTTCCTAAATTACTATTGCTAGGGTCTACAAATCTGTAGAATAAACTTTCACTTCTTTGGTATTCAGTACCTAAAAGAAAGTTAAACGAGTGCTTATCGTTAACTTCCCATAAATAAGAAGCCGTTAAGTTTGTGTTGTAATTATTTATAAAAGTTGGTGTTGCAGATGCGAACGTATTTCTTTCATTAACTGGAGCTCCATCAATTCTACCAACTTCTCTAGATTGCCAGTAAAAACGTCTGAAATCCATATAATCTAAAGAGGCAGTTCCTCTAACATATAAATTTTCGATTGGTTGATAGTCAAGTGATACAGAATTAATCGTTCTAACTTCTTCGTTTCGTCGATCTCTGTATTGTAATTCTACTAAAGGATTTGGAAATGTGTTGTCTAAATCACCATTTGCTTGATAAGGATTGTAGAAAGGTAATGTAAAACTTTGTGCATTTCTCCAAGTATCATTTATATTAACTTGTTTGTAACTACCTCTAGATATAGAAGTATTTAATCCAACTTTAAGGTTGTCAGCTATCGTGTAATCAATATTGAAACGACCACTTAATCTTTCATATTCATCGTTAACGATAAAAGATTCGGTATTATCGTATGATATATTGGTGTAAATCTTTACTTTTTTACTACCATAATTCATTGAAAAAGCATTCCTAGTAGATACCCCAGTTTTAGTAACTAAATCTACCCAATCTGTGTTCGTATTTAAAGCTTCAGTCCAAGAAATATTTCTTGGTAATGGAGCTAAACCAACATTACCGTCGTTTTCCCAAGCTTCTTGGTAAACCTCTAATAACTGAGTGTTATTTAAAATATTAGGTTTGAAAGTTGGATTTGAAAACGAAGTACTACTATTAAATGAGAACTTAAGTCCACTTTTACCTCTTTTTGTTTTAATCAATATAACACCGTTTGCTCCTCTAGAACCATAAATACCAGCTGCTGCTGCATCTTTAAGTATTTCAATACTTTCAATATCGTTCTGATTCAAAGCAGCTAATGGGTTATTATTTTGTCCGTTAGAATCTCCAGCTAAAAAGTAATCTTGAGTGATAGGAATTCCATCAATAACATAAAGAGGATCACCACCAGCTGAAATAGAAGATATACCACGAATTCTAACAACATTTGCAGAACCAGCAAGACCAGACCCTTGAATTACCTGTACTCCTGAAGCTTTACCTTGTAACGCAGCATCGATCGAAGGAACAGGTACTTCTTTAATATCATTAGAATTTACCATTACGGCATTTCCTAGTATTCTACTTTTTTTCTGAATACCATAACCAACAACTACAATTTCGTCTAAAACTTCTCCAGCTTCTTCTAGCTGAATATTGATTGTTGTTCTTTTACCAACAGTTACTTCCTTAGTTTTTAAACCTATAAAAGAAAAAGTTAAAATATCTGTTTGCTTAATATTATTAATTTGATATTTTCCGTCTAAGTCAGTTTCTGTGCCTCTTGTTTCTCCTTTCACTATAACTGTAACTCCAGGTAAGGGATCACC
>JAHDDQ010000162.1 GCA_020629275.1 Tenacibaculum sp.
TTTCACTCTTTATTTCTTGTAAAGAGGAAGTGAAAGAAAAAGAGAAACCTTCTCTATCAACTAAAATTAATACTATAACACCATTAACAGATGCTGTTTTAGAAACTGCTGTTATTTATGAAGCAAATATTCGTCAGTACTCTAAAGCAGGAACCTTTGACGCTTTTACTAAAGATATCCCACAATTAAAAGAATTAGGAGTCAAGATTATTTGGTTAATGCCTGTATTTCCAATTTCAAAAGTAAAAAGAAAAGCTACTGGAGATAAATTTGCATCAGATTTCCCTAAAGAGGAACAATCAAAATATTTAGGAAGTTATTACGCGGTATCTGATTTCAAAAAAATAAATCCAGAATTCGGAACTATTGAAGATTTCAGAGAACTCCTTACAACTGCTCATAGAAACGATATGTATGTTATTTTAGATTGGGTTCCAAATCATACAGGTTGGGATCATACATGGATAACCACAAACCCAGATTTCTATACAAAAAATGATAAAGGTGAAATTACAGATCCTTTAAATGAAGATGGAACTCCAGTTGGTTGGGCTGATGTTGCAGACTTAAATTATGACAATCCAGCGCTACGTAAGCAAATGATTGCAGATATGAGTTATTGGATTACGGAAGAAAATATTGATGGATTTAGATGTGATGTTGCAGGTTCTGTTCCTACTTCTTTTTGGCAGCAAGCAGTGCCTGAATTAAGAAAATTAAAAAAAATATTTATGCTTGCCGAAGCTTGGGAACCTGAACTTTTAAAGGATGGTTTATTTGATATGGGTTATGGTTGGGACAGACATCATACAATGAACCATATGGCTAAAGGTGAGAAAGACGTAATGGAATGGGATGATACATTTTCAAAAGATACAGCTAGATACGAAGCTAATGATATTCTAATGACTTTTGTTACAAATCACGACGAGAACTCATGGAACGGTACTATTAAGGAAAGAATGGGAGATGCTTCACAATTGTGTACAGCTTTAAGTTTTTTGGTACCTGGAATGCCCTTAATTTATTCTGGACAAGAATATGGTTTGTCTCATAGATTGAAGTTTTTCGAAAAAGATTCAATTCCTAAAACCAAAGGTAAAGAATGGTCATTATTACAAAAATTAGGACAATTAAAACAAGAAAACGATGCATTACATGGAGGTAAAAAGCCTGCTAATTATACTAGAATTGTGACAGGAAATCCAAACATACTTTCTTTTCAACGTAATAAAAATGATAGTAATTTATTGTTTGTAGGTAATTTTTCTAAAGAAGAACAAAATATTGAATGGGCTATTGAAGGCACATATAAAGACTATATGAATACTGAAATTATAGCGATTAATCCTGCGACTAAAATGCGTTTAAAACCTTATGAGTATTTAATACTTAACAAAATTAAATGATTAATTAATAATGTAATACAGAAAGGAACGTGAAGTAACAACACGTTCCTTTTTTTTATTGCCAAATGATAGATTAGTTAAATTAATTGACTGGAATCTGATTTTTTCGTAACTTATGGATGTTGTAATTTTTTATAAAATGAAGAAATTTTTAGCCGTAGTAATTTTAATTATAATTACAAGCTGTGCTTCTAAAAACATAAAAATAGGAGAGGAGCAATACAATAAAATTGAAAGTGTAATTATTAATAAATCTTTTAAAATAACTTCAAACTGGGCATACCCAAGAGTTAATAATGCATTGGCAAATTTGCAAAATGTGAACTTACTACCCTTCGGAAGTACAGTTAACATGTTAGATCTTGCCGATAATCCTAACTATGTTACCATAAGCAATGATTCGGTAAGTGCTTATTTACCTTATTTTGGTGAGCGACAAATAAGCGGAGGCTTATATAATAACAACGCCATAGGTATTGAGTTTAAAGGAAAACCTAAAGATTACAAGGTTAACAAGACTAAAAATGGATATCAAATAGAATTTTCTATCCGCGATGCAAATGCATCTACCGAAAGTTATGACGTAGCTATTACAGTATTTCCGAGTTTATCAACTACGATGAATGTTAATAGTTCACACCGTACATCAATTCAGTACAAAGGCAGTATTAATAACAAAAAGTAGATTACATAAAAATTTCGTCGTGTACTTTAAACGTTTTAAATTCAATGTAATATCCATTCGGATCTTTAACAAAAAAAGAATTTTGCTCTCCGTTTTTATCTTCAAAAAATGTTTTCTTTATAATAGTATCTAAAGACCACTTGTTTATAGTATCATACATTTTATCCCACGCATCATTATCTAGCACAACACCAAAATGAAAAGAAGGTAGTTTTTCATTATCAAGTGTATAATCTGGGTATTTGAACAAAAAATCATCAACTAAAACAAATGTAATTTGATTATCAAACAAGTTTAAATCTAACCATCCATCAGAACTTCTTCCAACCTCAAAACCTAAATCTCGTGTGTAAAACTCTTTAGTATTTTCAATACTCCTAGTCGGAAGCGATATGTGAAATGAAGCCTTCATAATTGTAAAATGTTACTAATTTAAATTTTAATTAAAGTTACTATTTTAATCACAGTGAAATTTAAATATGTATTAAAATATTATCTCTTTTTATTTTGATTAATTAATTCAATTCCTTTGTATAAAATTGTTGTATTCGGTATTGTTATCTCTCTATTTCCTTCTGCTATATGGAGTAATACAAATAAACCTGTTATATTTTTCACTTCACCAACAAAATCATATTCTTTATCAATAATTCTTATAGTGTCACCTATTCGCATAGGATGGTAGAAAAATAAAATAACACTAGCCGTTAAATTTGATAAGATAGACCACTGTGCAAAAAAACCAACTCCTAACACTGCCAGGATTGATGATGCAAATACACCTATTTCTTTTACCTTAAAATCAAAAATCAGTAATAAAAAAAATAGGGCAAGTAAATAATATGCTAAGTAACTTAGATTTAAAATAAGTTTTCTTCTGTGTGGCTCTATTGAATTTTTAATTATATACAAACGAATTATTTTCTTGGTGATATAAATAGTTACACCAAGAGCAACTACTAAAATAGATACAAGAATAAGTTTGTAAAAAAATGCTTTTTCCATTACTAATATTTTAATGCAAAAATAGTTTTTTTAATAGGTAAAAAAATGATCATATTTTAAAAAAAACTATATTTGAGTATACATAGATGATTTATGAAAAAAATTTTATTGCCTTACGACTTTTCTGAAGCTGCTATAAATGCTTTAAATTATACTAAGAATATATTTCAAGGTTTTGATATAGAAATTTATTTATTGGATGTATATACCGCAAATAAAGCTAGTTTGGTTAGTAAAGAAATGAGCGAAAGCTGGTTTAATGAGATGGATAACGAGATAGAAGATGAAATGAATTATCTTTTAGAAGTGTTAAATGGAGAAAATAAGGGTTTTACTTACCATGGAATTGTAGAATCTGATTCTTTTGTTAAAGCGATTAAAAATGTCATTGAAAAACATCATATAGATCTTATTGTTTCTGGGACAAAAGGTCTAAAGAGTGTTACTCAAAATATTACTGGAACCAATACTTTTAAGGTTATTAATAATATCGATACTATTCCTGTATTGGTAGTACCAGTAAACTTTACTTATAAAAAGACACAAAAAGTAGTATTTTCTACTAGCTACAAAAGACCTTTTTATACTAATGAATTAACGCTACTTTTGGATATGTGTGTTAATCTAAATTACAATTTAGAAGTCGTTAATCTTACCGACGAAAAAAACTTAACAAATACTCAGAGAAAGCACAAAAAGCAGTTAGAGAACATACTAGAAGTTAGTGGGAACGCTGTTTCTTACAAAAAATTATTTTGGGATGAATCTGAAACTACTACATTAGAACATTACATTGAAGAAACAACAAGCACTTTGTTAGTATTGATAAACCATAAGTACAGTTTTTTAAATAGCTTTTTAGAAGAAAATGTAGTAAAAAAATCAACATTGCACAGTAAAATTCCATTACTAATTTTACCAGAAAACAATGGATAACCAGTTATTAAGTAAAGATTTTTTTTACAGTATTTCTTACTTGTTTTATGCAGTTTCGTATGCTGATAAAGCTATGGTTACGGAAGAGAAAAGAGAAATAGTTAAATACATACGTAAAGATTGGGCAGTATCAAATACACGTTTCGATAGTGAAGAACTTATGTATGAAACTATGCGTACTTTAATAAGAGAAACTGTAACATCTGAAGTAGCTTTAAAAAAATTTCAAGATTATTATATTGCTAATCAATCATTATTTTCCAAAGACTTAAAAAATAAATTATTGAAAGCGTGTCACAGCATTTGTAATGTAAGTGCAGGAAAAAATAAGTCAGAATTAATAATTCTTGCTAAGATTCATAAATTATTTACGCCTAGAGATGTCAAGATTTAATATCAATCAATACAAAAGTAAGGGAGTAGTTCCTGGAAGCCCTGTTTTTATTGGTGAGAAAAAGCAAAAGAACATTAAAATTCGCTTGATTGCCTATAATGAATCTAGTTATGTGGAAGTTAGTTTAGAAGGTATTCATGAAATTAGTGCTTATGCATCTAAATTTAAGAATTTATGGATCAACATAGATGGATTACACGATATTCAAACCATAAAAGATGTAGGCTCATTATTTAATATACATACATTAATACTCGAAGATATTGTGCACACAGGACAACATTCCAAGGTAGAAATTAACGATGACTATATTTTTTCTATCATAAAAATGATGGGATTTGATCATAGCGACTATAAGCTTTCTGCAGAGCAAGTTTCTATGTATTTAACAAAAGATGTTTTAATTACTTTTCAAGAGAGAGAAGGTGATGTTTTTGAGCCTATAAGAGAACGAATTAGACATGAAAAAGGTAGGATTAGAACGAATGGATTAACGTATTTAAAGTACTCGTTATTAGATACTATTGTGGATAATTACATCTTTTTGATGGAGATTTTTGCTGATAATGTTGAAGAATTAGAAGATAAAATTCTACTTCAGCCAAATAAAGGTACATTATCTGAAATCAATAATAACAAAATAGAATTAAATTACTTTAGAAGAATTGTTAGGCCTACAAAAGAAGCAGTTGTAAATTTTAAAACAACTAAAAGTATTCTAATAACTAGAAAAGAACAGCCTTTCTTTAACGATTTAGTAGATCTAACCCAACGTAGTTTTGATACTATTGATAGTTACAAAAATATGTTGAGTGAGCAATTAATCATATACTCAACCAATGTAAATAATAGACTGAATGATATTATTAAAATACTCACTATCTTCTCAGTAATTTTTACCCCAATCACTTTTATTGTAGGGGTTTATGGAACTAACTTTGAACATATTCCCGAACTAAAATATCAATACGGATATCAACTCATGTGGGGAATAATAGTTTTAGTTGTTTTATTAATGATTCTTTTTTTTAGAAAAAAAAGATGGTTTTAACCTCTTTATTTATCCTTGTTCCAAGTTTGATCACTATTCAGGTAAAAACTTCCTAAATAATCGAAATTACATTCTTGTGGACTTATAATTGATAGGAAATTTTCCTCATTATGGTTTTTATATAAATGATACACCTCTCCAACAATAGGTTCAAAAGAAAACTTTGAAGAGAGAATAAGCTTATTGTATTCAAACTCTTCCATCATTTTTTCGTATTCAGCCTTCAACTCTAAATACTTACTTTTTATCTTATGATTTACCTTACTAATACTTCTATTTTTCCAAGTAACAGTATCTTCTGTAGTTATAACAGGCGCACCAACAGAGGTTGCATAAGGTTTTAAATGTGCGTCATACTGATTTTTATCCGTGTTAAAAACAACATTATCAGGTTTCTTCTTTTCGGTCATTTTGCGTAAAATTGTATTAATCTAAGCGTTCAATTTCTTTCATCACTTCTTCAGCCTCAAAAATCTTTTGATCGCTTAATTTTCTATTTACAGTAGATAATGAGTGTGCTTCTTTAAGAAGTTTTTCATACTTTGCCTGTAACTTTTCTTTTTTTGATTTAAATAATTTAAACAAGAGTATATAGTTTTAAAATTAATGTAAAAATACAAAATGTTTAACTATATTGTAAATTAATTAAACAAAATAATAATCATTTATCACAATAATGTTAGAATAGGCAATGAAGAAGTATGCAATTGTAGATATAGAAACTAATGGAGGTGTAAAAATAACCGAAATAAGTATATTCATATTCGATGGAGCATCTGTAATAGATGAATTCACAACCTTAATTAATCCAGAGCGTAATATACCACCACGAATTACAAGTTTAACAGGCATCGATAACTTTATGGTTAAAGACGCTCCAAAGTTTTATGAAGTCGCTAAAAAAATATATCAAATTACTCAAGACTGCATATTTGTAGCTCATAATGTAAATTTTGATTATGGAATTATCGGAAAAGAGTTCAAATCACTTGGATTAGATTACAAACGGAAAAAACTATGCACGGTTAGGCTCTCTAGAAAATTAATGCCCAATAAGAGATCGTATAGCTTAGGAAAGTTGTGTTTATCGGAAGGAATCCGCATTACAGATAGACATAGGGCTAGGGGAGATGCAGAGGCAACGGTTATCTTATTTAAAAAACTATTAGCGCTTAATTCTAAACAAGATAACGATGTTATTGAAGCTTTTTTGCACAATAGATCTCGTGCAGCTACATTACCACCTTTATTACCAAAACACACTTTTGATAGTTTGTCAGAAAAGCATGGTGTTTATTATTTTTGGAATAAAGAAAACGAAGTTATGTACGTAGGTAAAGCCAACAATATTAAACAACGTGTTTTAAGTCATTTTTACGATAAAAAGAAGAAAGAAATTACCATGTGTATGGCTACTGCAAATATAACATACACAGAAACAGGTAATGAACTTGTTGCTTTATTGCTAGAGTCTTCTGAGATAAAAAAGATTTATCCTAAATTTAATAGAGCTCAAAGACGTTCCAGTGAAAGTTTCGGATTGTTTAGTTACAAGGACAGAAAAGGGATTATTCATTTGGCTTGGAATAGTTTAAAACTTATAAAACAACCGATTATTAAGTTTTATTCAAACTCAGAGGCTAGAAATTTTACAGAAAAATTGTGCGAACGGTACGAATTATGCCCCAAATACTGTCATTTACAAACAAATGTAAGTGGTTGTTTTCATTACCAATTAAAACAATGTAAAGGTATTTGTAGAGATCTAGAAACTATTGATTCGTATAATGAACGTGTTGAATTAGCCATAAATTCGCTACAATACGATGCTGAGAATTTTGTCATAAAAGAACAAGGCAGAAAAGATGATGAAAATGCTTTTGTTTTAGTTCAGAATAGTATTTACAAAGGTTTTGGATATATTAATAAATATTCTGATTCATTTACTATTGACGATTATTTACAGAAAGTCAATTTGAAAAAAGACAATAGGGATATACAGCGAATTTTACAAAGTTATATTCGTAAAAACTCGGACGCTATAATTCATTTAGAGCCATCTGTTCAAGAAAGTTCGACAGTATTCAGTAATGGTGATTTATTTAGTTAATTCATTATTGGAGTAGTTTTCTAAATACTCTATTTAACATAATATAAATTATAGTACAAATACATCAAATAAAAAAGGGAATAATTTCCCAGTATTTCTAAATTCTTAAAATGAATTAAAGCAGTTTATAACTATGTCAAAGAGCGGATTATATGAGTTACAAATATAGAAAAAATATAATTGGTTAAAAATTAGCTATTCAGGAGCGGATATTTTTATCCTTTACGATAGACCACACAAAAATAAAAATTCAATCACTAACACATAAATTATCGAGGTTTCCTCTTCGCAAGCTCAGGGACATCCTCCTAGATAATTGATGCTTATAGTCATTAAATTTTAGCGCAAAGTATGTTCTTTCTTTAAAGGAAAAAAAATATTTTTTTTAACAGGGAAATCCCATAAAACGCAATTATTATGAATGAAAAACAATTATTAAAGCTATTAAAGACAGAAAAAAGCGAAGAAAAAAGAACAGAATTAAAAAGAAAGTACTTCATGAAATTAAAACTAAAAAAAGAAGTATTACGAATTAAAATAAGCAAATGTAAAATAAAAGAGATATTTGAATTTGATGGAAAAACGTATATGGTTGAGGATATAATAAAAGGAAGAGATTACATAGAATACATATATTATTGGATAGAAAGACCTAATAAAGCGGAAGTATTGTTTCACAAGAGAAGCATGGCTATAACTGACGATGGAGAAGTATATTATCAAGATTTGAACTAATCTATAAAGTAAAAAAAGGCACTAATATTACTTAGTGCCTTTATGTTTTAATCGCTATTTGGTGGTGCAATACCGAAATCAGAATTACCGCCCCCTATTACTAAATCGGGGTCGTCTGGTATTGGGTCATGTGAAAGAAGCTTCATTCCTTCAAAATAAATATGTGCATTATATTGAATGTCTGTAAGTTTCTTAAATAAAATAGGATGTGTAGTTTGCATTTGGTTCAAGGTCATATAATACCTATCATGTTTGTTATTCACGTACTGTGAGAACCTAATCAAACTGCTTAAATCGCCTTCACCCACATAGTCCATAACAGTAATTTCACCGTGTAACATTTCGTCAGGACTAAGAAAGTCAGGATCCAACCTGAAATTATTGTTT
>JAHDDQ010000163.1 GCA_020629275.1 Tenacibaculum sp.
GCTTGCGTTTTTTTTGCAATTCCAGCACTTAAAAAGATACACATCGTAGCACGTAACTTTGCCATATCCGCAATATTCTCATGTTCTGGTGTTGGTGTATTTCCTTCACCTCGTGTTAAGATAATTGTTTGTGCTACTTCTGGAATCGTAAATTCTGATTTCAAATATGCAGCGGCTGCCTGAAAAGAAGAAATCCCTGGAACGATAAAATAATCATATCCTTTGGCATCAAAAATAGTCATTTGTTCTTGGATTGCTCCATATATTGATGGATCTCCAGAATGCAAACGCACAATTTTCTTTCCTTTGCTGTAGTAATCGTCAACTATTCCGATTTGTTCTTCTAAAGTCATAGATGCTGAATTACGAACTAAGGCGCCTTCTTTGGCCATATGTGTTAATTCTTCTGGCACTAAACTTCCTGCATATAAAATACAATCTGCTTCTTCTAATAATTGCTGTCCTTTAAGTGTAAGAAAATCAGGATCTCCAGAACCTGCACCAACTATTGCTATTTCTGCTTTTCTTTTATAGGCTTCTGATAATGCTATAGCATACGTAAACTTTTTTCCTGATTGCGTTGTAACTTTGGTTTTTTCTACTAACCAATTCTTTGTATTTGCTAATAAGGCTGATGAAGCTTCTGAAACTCCATACACTCCTACTTTATCCTTAACTGTTTCTGAAGGATTAGCTACTTCTATTGAGCTTAACTCTTCTCCGTTATATGTTACAAAAGGAATTTCATACTCTTCAGCGAAATCTAAATAAGCTTGTTCCTTTTCTTTTATGTCTGCCGAACCAATCGCAAAAACACTTTCTAAAGCGATATTTTGTTTATGAAGTTCTTCTTGAATTCCCATAATTAACAATGGTGGTTCAATATCTTTTGCGCAACCACTTCCTAAGGCAATACATTTTGGATAAAAACTAAGTGACGGAATTGAAGACTCTATTAATTCATAACCAACATATATTAGTAGTTCGTACTTTGTAGTGTTAACCTCCTCAATAGTATAATATATGGTAACAAAATCAGGACAGGTTTTCTCTAAATATGCTGTTCCTTTATCTTTTACTTTTAATACAAGTGCAGTTGGTTTTCTATTTACAAATAATGAAATAATTTCATTGAATTTGGTTGTATTTGTTTTCCAATTGTAGGTTTTTGCAAGCACATCTAAGTTCCAAATATTTTGTAAATCACTAGATGTCGTAATAACAGGCTGTGCTTGTAAAATTCTTCCTAACTGTAATGTTAATTCATTAGCTCCTCCTTCATGACCACTAAGAACAGCCTGAGCAAACTTCCCTTGATCGTCTACATTGACAACTGCCGGATCGGTTTTTTTATCTTCTATATATTTTGAAATACTTCGTACACAAATACCTAAAGCTCCAATAAAAATCCAAACATCAAACTTTTGAAAGCTTTTTTCTAGCAGTTCATTTACAGAATCAATATGTTTCTTATCTTTTGTTTCGGTAATTGTTCTAGTAGAATATACGATACTCCTTTGAAATTCTTTTTTTAATGTTTTTGCAACTTCAAAACCTTGATCGGTAAAACTTATGATTCCTACTTTTAGTATCTTTTCTGGCATGATTCCTTTCTTATTTTTTGATTGCTTGTAATATCCTAATAGGATTGTGCAAATCTACTTTTATATTTGTTGTTTCTGAAATTGAAAATCCATAATTATTACATGCATTTTCAAAATCAATCTTACTTTTTTCTTGTACTGCGTTAATTACTAAAATAGCTCCTTTAGTAGTAATTTTAGAAATTCTTTCGATTAATTCTACTAATCTTCCTCCGTGCCCACCAATAAAAACAGCATCGGGTTTTTGGTAATTTTCCAAATTATAGTTAAAGATATCTCCCATTACGGATTCAATTCCCATAACTCCGAACCGAAATGTGTTTTCTTTTAAAATTGACTCACATTCTACTCTTTTTTCAAAGGCTATTACTTTTAATTTAGGGTTTCTCAATTTTGCCTCAATAGCTATAGATCCTGTACAAAATCCGACATCCCACAGCGTTTTTATTTCTAATACATCTAAATAATGTAATGATGTTAAACGAATAGGCATTTTGGTAATCATATTTGGCCTACCTTTTAAACCTTTAAAAACAGAATTCGGAATTCCAAGTTGTTGTTTTTTATGTGATTGTTTGTGCAATAAAACGCAATTTAAAACGTGATATGTTTTTGTTTTAGCTTCTTCTAATGTTATTGTTTGAATATGTTCTTGTTCTCCGTCTAAGTCTTCTCCGATACTTATTGAATAATTATCATATCCATAAGTAAGTAATCGTTCTGCAATAGTTTTTGGGTTAT
Organism: Tenacibaculum sp.; assembly: GCA_020629275.1. Classification (GTDB taxonomy): domain Bacteria; phylum Bacteroidota; class Bacteroidia; order Flavobacteriales; family Flavobacteriaceae; genus Polaribacter. The sequence goes on from JAHDDQ010000163.1 coordinate 2,346, forward strand.
TTTTTTCGTCAGTTAAAACACCTATCAATGGAAATTGTTGCATTATCACTTCATCTAAAGCCTTCCATGTTCTCCCATGAACACTAACAGAAATCAGTTTATTACTGTTTGTATTTGTTTTATTCGCCAGTACTTGTATTGAACTAAACGAGGGGAAAGTATGTATAGTTGCTTTAGGAAATTTATTTTTTAAGGTATTTGAAATTCCATAAAATAATGGATTTCCAGAAGCAAATATCAAAATAGGCTCTTTTGATTTTTCATATTTTTTAAAAATCTCCTGTAAGGGACCGCTTATAGAAATCCATGTGTGGTTTTCAGGCAAAAAAGTGCTCACTAAGTTATAATGACGTTTCCCTCCACTAAAGAGTTTTCCTCGTTTAATAAGTAATTCTTGCTCTTCGGTAAAAACAGGGTTTTTATTAGGTATGCCTATTATATGAAATGTCATTTAATACTTCTCTTCGAAAATTACTTCACTTAATGGTTTTCTTTTGTCCCATTTCTTTAGTTCTAATTCTGGTTTATTGTAAAACATATCTGTATAACCAAAACATAAATACCCTATCAATTCATTTTCTTTTGGAGCATTTAAAATTGTTTTTACTTTTTCAGGATCTAATATACTCACCCATCCCATTCCTATATTTAACGAACGTGCCATTAACCACATGTTTTGAATAGCACAAACTACACTATATCTTCCCATATTTGGCATACTAGTTTGTCCTAATACAGGTGTGTCTTTAGGAGTGTAGAAAACAGCAATATTTAAAGGTGTTTCTTCAATACCTTCTAATTTCAAATTCGTATATTTTTCTTGCTTATCCTCTTTAAACTGGTTAGCTCCTTTAGTGTTTTCAGTATTGAAAGATGCCTTTATCGCTGCTTTAGTCTTCTGATCTTTAATTATTACAAACTCCCATGGCTGTGAAAAACCCACTGACGGTCCATGTAAGCCAGCTTCAATTATTTTATGAATAATCGTTTCTTCAATCTCTTTTTCTAAAAATCGATTCCCACGTACATCACGTCTACTTTTAATAATTTCAAAAAGTAGTTCTTGTTCTTGTTCATTAAATAAACGTTGCTGAAATTCTGATGCCATGGTTATATTTCAAGAGTTTCTATTTCTTCTAATGTAAAAGCTGCGTTTACAATTGCAGCTGCAAAATTACTTCCTCCTCTACGTTCTTTAACCAATGTGTAAGGTGTATCCGTCAACATTGTTAAACGCTCTTTAGATTCTATTACATTTATAAAACCAACTGGAGCCCCTATGATTCCTGCAGGTTTTATAGTTCCTTCATATGCTTGATCTACAATTTCTATTAATGCTGTAGGAGCATTTCCAATTACAAACAATGCGTTTGGATATCTTTTGGCGGCTAATTTAATTCCAGCTTGCGAGCGTGTTAAATTTTCATTTTTAGCAATTTGTAATGCCTCTTCATCATTTAATAAACAAACAACTTGGTTTCCGTATTTACCTGTGTAGGCCCTTGTTATACCAGATTGTACCATAGTAACATCAGTTACAATTGTTCCTCCTCCTTTTAAGAATTCATTCCATTTAGCAATTGCCTTCTCTGACGATTCAATATAGTTAATATACTCAAAATCTCCAGAAGTATGAATGCAACGAATTGCAGCCCACAAGGTATCTTTTTCTAAGTTATTCTCTGGGATATTCGTTAAAATCTCTTCAAAACTTGCTAACTGTATTTCAGGACCTGTATGTGGTTTTCTGTCTAAATACCCTCTTGGTGTAATTAAATGGTCTTTGTATCTAAATGTTTGACTATTTCCGATAAGTACCACACTAAACATGTCTACTTCTTCTACATCAAGTTCTTCTAATGTAGTTAAGATAATATGTTCTTCAGTTCGCCCTAATTGTTTACATATAGCAACTGGAGTGTTTGGATTTCTATGTTCTAAATAGATTTTTTTTAGAGCGTTTAGTTGCCAATATCTTTTTTTACTTTTGGGATTATATAGTCCTGTTACAAAATCACCTATGGCTGCTCCTTTTATTCTTTTCTCTATTGTTGTCCAAGGTGTCATTAAATCTGACAGTGAAATACAACAAAAATCATGACCTAAAATAGCGCCTAATTTACTCCCGGCAGTTATAAATGCAGATATACCTGGCACTGTTTCTACTGGAATATCTAAAGCATCTTTCGCTACTCTTTCATATACTAAAGAAGCCATGGCATAAATACTTGCATCTCCAGAACCTATAACAACTACTTTTTCACCTTTCAATGCATACGCTACAGCTATTTCAGCTCGTTTTTCTTCTTCACTTAATTCTTTACCTATACAGAGTATATCGTCAGAAATTAAATGTTCTATAAATTGAAAATAATAATGATACCCAATAACCACAGTTGCTTCTTTTATAGCTTCTGTTGCCATTGGTATAATATAATCTTTATGTCCTGGTCCTAAACCTACTACTTTAATCATTCTATCCTTTCTTTACAATCAGTAACGAGAAATAAGGAATTACTCGTTCTGATAATTCGTCTAAATTTGTTGTTATGAATTCTTGTGCAGTACCTAAACGTTCACAATAATAAAAGTCCCACGATTGTTCTTTCAAATCGTAATAAATTTCTTTCCAATTGGTTTTTACCTTCATTAAAATAAGTGTATCAAAAGTATGTAAACAATTTTCTATTTCTTTAAAGGTTTGCACTCTTGGTACTACTGCTATTTTTTCATCTAACAGGCTTAATGGTATTTTATGCTGAGCTGCTCCTAATGATAAAGCGGGGATTCCTGGAATTAACTCTATAGGTAATTGCAATTCTTGTAAGCGTGTTAAGATATAAGAAAAGGAGGCATATAAACTTATGTCTCCTTCGCAAACAATGCATATTTTCTTACCTGATTCAAAAAGTTTTTTAATACTTTCTGCTGTTTCAGTATATACTTTGTTTACTTGATTTCTATTATCAGACATTTCTAAATAGAATCCTCTGTGTTCTTTTTTATCCAACTCGTGGTACTTTAACAAAGGAAATACATAACTTTTTTTTTCTCCTTTAAAAATTGAACCTGGATAAAAAATAACATCTGCATTTTTTAAAACACGTAATGCCTTCAGGGTTAATAACTCTGGATCTCCCGGACCCAATGCCACTCCATATATTGTATGCACTATGCTTTTTTCTTCTTTCGTTTGTATAGAAATAATTGCCATTTTTCTTCTGCAACTCCTGTTTTATCCATTTCTGAACGAGACATGGTGAAAAATAGATCTGATAATCTATTAATGTAAGCCATAATATACTCTTCAACACATTCTGGGTCTTCTTGCATTAATGTAACTAGTGTACGTTCTCCTCTTCTCATTTGTGTACGACATACATGACAGAGTGCTGAAATTTCATTTCCACCTGGTAGAATAAAGTAATCAGATGGTGAACTAATATTTGCTTCTAGTTCATCTAACCATTTTTCACAAAATTCTGCTCCGTCAATTGGTTTCGGATTCGGATTCACTTTTTTGGAATCAGATGGTCGGGCTAAATGCGACATCATATCCATCATATCTTTTTGAATACGGTGTAAATTTGTTTGCCATTCGTGCTCGTTTCCTAATTTTGCGCGTAATAAACCGATCGTAGAATTCACCTCGTCTAAGGTTCCAATACATTCAATTCTTGCTGAATTTTTATCTGTCCTTTTTCCTCCAAAAACACCTGTTTTACCAGCATCTCCCTTTCGTGTGTAGATTTTCATGGTCTTACTATTTAAACAGTTACGGTTAATTTACTCTCTAGGGCTTTTAAAATGTCTCCTTCGACTAATTGTTCTCCTATAATAACTAACCTAGTAGCTTGCAATTCGTTTTCTTTCCATTTTCTGTCAAAATAATTTTCAAAACGACTTGCTACACCTTGAACAATCATACGCATTGGTTTACCAGGTACATGAATGATTCCCTTAATCCTATAAATTTCAAACTCTGCTACTAATTCTTCTAAAGCTTTAATTAAAGTTTTTGGTGTATGTGGTGCTTCTACAGTTATCACAATAGAATTTATAGTTTCATCGTGGTCGTGATCGTGATGATGGTGCTCTCCTTCATGTGTATGGTCGTGATCATGATCGTGATGATGATGATGGTGATGATCTTCGTGATGTGAATGTTTTTCTTCAATAAAATCTTCTGATTTTGCATCTAATCCTAACAATACATCTACGGGAATATTTCCTTTTACTCCAGAAATTAATTTAATATTAGTTCCTACTTTATTTTGAATGATATTGCTTACCTCCTGAAATGCTTCTGCATCTATTAAATCAGATTTTGTCATTATGATTAAGTCTGCACACGATAACTGATCTTCAAATAATTCTTCTATTGAAGATTCATGATCTAAACTGTCGTCTTCTAAACGTTGTTGTTGTACTTTAGCCCTATCACATATTTCACCAGTGGCTTGACCCACTGCATCAACCACAGTAACTACTGCATCTACGGTAATTTGTGGTTTCAAATCTGGCCAATTAAATGCTCTTACTAATGGTTTTGGTAATGCTAAACCAGACGTTTCTATTATAATATGATCAATTTGATCTTTACGCTCCATCAATTGTAGCATTGTCGGTAAAAACTCTTCTTGTACCGTACAACATAAACAACCGTTACTTAATTCTAAGATATTCTCTTCTTCACAACCGCAATTATCGTCTCCTTTTAAGATCTCACCATCCATTCCTAGTTCACCAAATTCATTTACAATAATCGCTAAACGTCTTCCATTCGCATTCTTAGCAATTTGATGAATTAATGTCGTTTTACCAGATCCTAAGAATCCAGTAATTATAGTTACAGGTATTTTTTTTGTCAGCATTGTCTCCGATTTATTTTTTCAAAAATACGAGTTTTATGTTTCTTTTGAAACTCATATCGCTACATGAGTTTTTTTATTTGTTTAACCTATCTATTTTGGTTGTAGAATGCCTTTATTACTGTGTTTTTTTAATTTAAATTACTAAAAAAACCTAGTTAATTTAACTAGGTTTTATACTTTATATAATTTTGTTGAACGTTCTTAATTTTAATTTTCTTCTGTCTTCCAATCAATTAATTCTTTTAACAAGAACCCGTTTACAATGACCATTACTAACAAAATGAATATTTCTGATATATTAGATGCTTCGTAAATAATGGCTGTTATAAAATGATATATATTGAATAATCCTAATAAGCATGCCCATATTAAAGATGTCCACTTAAACCATTTCCTTGTTACTTGTGTTGTTAAAACAGCAAATAGAAACGCCATACCTTCTAATAACATTCTCCATTGATGAGCCCAACCTGGAATTTCTCCGTTTGAACCTTCTATTACTAATGATGTTTTAAAGTAAACATTCGCTATTCCGTATATGTGATGGATTAAAAATCCTATTACAATGAATGTCCAGAGACTTATTATTCTTATTCGCATTGGTATGTAGTTTTTATTGTTGTGTGTATTTTCTTTTATTTTTATTTCTTTTTTATAATCAAGGTTTTCATAAGTTATCGGGTGTTTATTAAAACTACTCTGAAGTTTGATTTTTTTGGATACTTTCAAATATGCATAAAAAGAGACTATAGAAATTAATATCCATAAAACATCTATCACTAAAATTTCATATTGCTGATTTGCTATTGTTTTCCATATCCAATTATCAGAAATAATCCCACTACTCATTGGTACTAAAATTCCAGCTATTGCACTTACTAACAGACTACTTTTGTTTACCCAGTAATTATCTCTTTTAAATCTGAAAATAAGTATTGTTATTCCCCAAGTAATAAAGTAACAATAGTAAATTGCTGTTTGTTTATTCAAGAAATAATCTCCAAATAATTTCATAAATAAGAATGAAATTGCTGTTACTGGAAGCATTGATAAACAAATAGCTAGGTAAATATGGCCAACTTTAGCTGTATATAAACGTTGGCGAATTGTCATACTTTTTTTATTCCTTGCTTCAACCCAAATTAATACTCCTGTAATAATTACAAAGCAAGTAATTAGTGATAAAATGAAATAAACTAACTTTATTGGCCTTCCTCCAAAGTTTCCAAAATGTAAGCGACCAACTACACTTTGAACATCTTCTATATATGTTAATTCGTCAGGAGTTTTCTTAGATTCTATTTCACCTGTTATCACATTATAAATAATTCTCCTTTATATGAGCTGCGTGACCTGCCG